>JAKUTA010000001.1 GCA_022447885.1 Candidatus Poseidoniales archaeon
ATCGACGTCTGCCTCATCGACAGCAGGCTCATCCTCAGGCGCCTCGACAACCTCCTCGGGCTCAGTCTCTTCCGCAGGTTCCTCCTCGGACTCCTCTTGATCGCCACCATCGTCCAATGCCTCAGCCGCAGCCGGCACGTCGGGAGTATCGTCCGACCCCTCGCCATCTTCCTCGGCAGCGGGTGCATCGACGCCTGCCTCATCAAGACGGGCGATGAGATCTGCCTTCTTGCCACCGAGATTCAGTCCACGCTCTCGCAGGAGATCCTTGAGCGCGGAGACTGTGAGTTCCTGGTGCTCATCACTCATACATCATCCCTCCTCAGTTCTCCTCTTAGACAAACAATTACTCCTTACAGGGTCTCAGGTGACAATCCAAGCGAAGAACTTGGGGAGCACGGTGTCCATCGCCAACAGAATGATGAAGCCGACGAACCCGAGGATGAACATCCCGATTCCGCACACCCAGATGGTCTGGCGGAACTCCATCTTGGTCGGCTTGCGCGCCATTCTCAGAATCCTCGCCCACGAGCCCCTCCCGAGTTTGCGCACACTGGTCTCGATGTTGTCCTGGATGTCCTGCACCCGCTCCTCGAACGAGGCGTCGCCGCCACCGAATCGAGAGTCTCCACTGGCCACGTCTGAACCCCTAGGGTTCACCCCGACCTAGAGTCCTATTTTAAGCACGCCGGAATGGTTGCGGGTGCATCGAACCTGCACCCATGGTAAATGACCGGACGAGACCGCCCACGATAGAGTGCTGCTGAGCGCTCCCATCTCAGTTGATGAACTCGAGGTCGCGGGTGCGCATGTTGCGCATCTGCTGGTGCGCGGCCGCCCCGAATATCTGCTCGCTCTTGACTCCCGTCAGCACGAGCAGCACGCGGATGTCGTTGCCGAGCGACTCATCGACCGTGGCACCCCAGATGATGCGGGCATACGGGTTGATCTTGTCGCGGATGTACTGGGCGCAGGACTCCGCTTCACCGAGTGTGAGCGACTGCCCACCGACGACGTTCACGAGTGCGCCGCGGGCGTCCGAGACATCGATGTCCAGCAGTGGTGAGGTGAGCGCCTGGTCCGTTGCTTCCAGGGCGCGGTCGGTACCAGATGCCTCTCCGAGTCCGATCATCGCCATTCCACCGCCGTTCTCCATCACGCTGCGCAGGTCCTCGAAGTCGAGGTTCACCAGCCCATCCTTGGTGATCATCTCGGAGACACCGGCGATCGAGCGCATCAGCACTTCGTCTGCTACGCGGAAGGCGGACTCGATCGGCAGGTCCCTGACTCCTTCGACCTCGAGCAGCTTCTCGTTGGGGAGCACCACGACGGTGTCGCAGATCTCGCGCAACCGCTGTAGTCCCCATTCGGCATTCTGTCGACGCAGCGTCCCCTCTGACTCGAATGGATAGGTCACCACTGCGATGGTGAGTGCCCCCGCGCTCTTGGCGAGTCGCGCGATCACATGCGCACCGCCTGTACCGGTTCCCCCACCCAGACCAGCGGTCACGAACGCAAGGTCGGAGTCGACGATCGCCTTGGTGAGCGTACGCTCGGATTCATACGCGGCCTTCTCCCCCTTCTCGGGGTCGCCACCGGCACCGCGCCCGCGGGCGGTTCTTCCGATGAGGATCTTGTGTGTCACCTTCGAGCGCAGCAGGTGCTGAGCATCGGTGTTCACGGCATAACCGAGCACCTGGTTCTCATCGAGCAGCCCCTCTTCTCCCAGTCTCTGGACTGTGTTGCAACCGCAGCCACCACAGCCGAACACGCGGATGCGCGGCTGCAGACTCTCCAACAGACGATGCAGTTCGCGGTCGTCCTCATTGGGCTCGGTATCCGTCTCGGCTACCTCACTCTCCTGCAGTTCAAGCACCCGGTCAATCAGATGGCGCATGCGCCGAGGCTCGCTGAAGGTGGCTTAACCGTTCCGTCACGCCCAAATCGAGCACGCAGGTTATCTCACCCTCGTCCACACGCCACGCACCAGTCCATCCGCCCGCGCACGCACGCAACCGATGGACTGAATCGAAGCGGGGTTCACCTTGCTCCAGCGTGCAGAAAGAAGAGCGCAGTGAGTCACTCGCTTTGGTTAAATAGAGGGAGCAGGTCGGCGAGAACCCCCTGATGAGGTGACCTGATGTCAGACAACTGGACTTCCCGGCGCATCCGCACGGCGGTCATCGGCAAGGGCATCAAGTTCAATGGCTCGTGGGAGGGTGAGATCGACATCCCATCCGACCCCAAGGTGCACAACATCACACTCGATCAGGTCATCGAGATCGCCAACGCGAAATCGGAACTCACGGGCAATGATGTCAAGGCACGTTCACTGGAGGTGATGGGCACCTGCGTGTCCATGCGCTGCCACATCGAGGGTCTGGTGCCCAAGGAGTTCATCAGCAAGGTGAAGGAAGGAGAATACGACGGACGATTCAACTGATCACGGATTGCGGGAGAGGGAAACCTCGCCGACCGCAGGGGTGAGGAAACATGCAGACACACATTCGGGAAGCGGTGAAGAAGGCGCTCGATGAGGCTCCTGAACGGAACTTCGTCGAGAGCGTGGAACTCGCGTTCACCATCCGCGACGTCGACCTGAAGAATCCAGCCAACCGCATCCAGGAGGAGGTGCGCCTCCCACGGGGCCGCGGCAAGACGCTGAGCATCGCCATCTTCGCCGGCGGCGAGATGGCCATCAAGGCGCGCGAAGCCGGACTCGAGATCATCGACCCGGCGCAAATCGAGGATCTCGGCGGCGACCGCCAGAAAGCGCGCAAACTGGCGCGCAGACACGATTTCTTCCTCTCTGAGGTTCCGCACATGACCGACATCGGTCGCCACCTCGGTGTGGTGCTCGGACCACGCGGCAAGATGCCAAGGCCAGTGCCGCCGAATGTGGACCCAGGAAACATCGCGCAGGCGCTGCAGAGCACGACTCTGGTGCGCAGTCGTGACAATATCACATTCCACACGGTCGTGGGCGCGCGCAACCAAGGCGAGGAGGCGATCAGCGAGAACGCCTACGAGGTGTGGAACAGGGTCACCGGCAAGTTGGAGCGGGGAGCGGGCAACATCCGTTCACTCTACGTCAAAACCTCGATGGGTCCCTCGATCAGGGTGCAGGTGGACTTCTCATGATGGCCAAAGCCACGCAGTGGAAGGTCGATCGCGTAGGCGAGTTGACAGAACTACTCAGCAGCGACGGTATCATCGGCATCGTCGACGTTGCCGGTGTGCCAGCGCAGGCGATGCTCGAGATGCGCAGCACCCTGCGGACCGGCATGACACTCACGATGGCAAAGAAGTCGCTGTTCAGGCGGGCGTGGAACGAGGCCGGCCTGCCTGAGGAGCAGCTGGAGACGATGTTCGAGACCGCCCAGCAGCCGATGATCGTGCATTCCAAGTCGTTGAACATCTCCCAGTTGTTCCAGCAACTCGACCAGACCCGCACCGGCCGTCCCGCCAAGGCGGGCGACATCGCGCCCGAGGACATCGTTGTCTCGCAGGGGCCGCCCGAATTCGCACCGGGTCCGATCGTCGGCGAGTTGTCAGCGGTGGGCATCCCCGCTAAGATAGAGAAGGGCAAGGTGAACATCATCAAGACGGTCACGGCGGTGAAGGCCGGAGAAGTGATCGACGGCGACCTCGGGCTGATGCTCGACAAGCTGGACATCAAGCCGATCGAGATCGGCATCATCCTGTGCGGCGTCATCGTCGACGGCGTGGTCATGCCTCCCGACGTGCTCTCGATCGACACGAACGCACTGCTGGCGCAGGCGGTCGCTAACGCGCTCGCAGTCGCCATCAACGCCGGCATCAGCAACAGCGGCACCATCCCGCTGTTCATCGCCAACGCCAACGCCCACGCGCTGGCCCTCGCAGGTCAATTGGATTCCTCGGCTCTGGATGATGAGCTGGTAGCCGCCCTCGAGGCGACACCGACCGTCACCGAGGCTGCCCCGACAACCGACGCAGGTGCCGATGAGGCATCCAGCGAGGAGGCAGCCGAGGAGGAGCCCGAGGAGGAGGAAGCCGAATTCGGTGGACTCGGAGATTTGTTCGGTTGAAACAACAAGGTGAGAGAAATGGAATATGTGTACGCTGCAATGCTGCTGCACTCGGCAGAGAATGAGATCAACGAGAAGAACGTCAACGCGGTGCTGAAATCCGCGGGCGTGAAGGCTGACGACGCGCGTGTGAAAGCGCTGTGTGCAAGCCTGGAAGGCGTGGACATCGGTGAAGCGATGACCAGCGCGGTGGCCGCTCCGGCCGCCGCAGCGCCAGCCGCCGCCGGCGGTTCCGAAGCCGAAGCCCCAGCCGAGGAGGCTGCGGCCGAGGAAGAGGACGATGCGGCGGGCTTCGAAGGTCTCGGATCCCTGTTCGGGTGAGCGGCGAGCCGGTTCGAGGCGAAGCCGCCCTGCGTTGCTGCTGGCGTCAGCCACGCTGCGGCACCAGACCGACCCTCACGCAAGCGATATGAGCGACTGCAGCAACAGTCGTCTCGATGAGTGAGCGACTGCTGAAGTTGGAGACGAGCGTCACGCCGGCAACCGCAGTGCGCGCCCTCAGGCAACTTGCGACCAGCGCCGGCTGGAACTGTCACAGAATATCCGGGAGCCGTCTGGTCGACCGCTGGGCGATCATCATGCCCATCGCCCAGGCCACCCGCTCGCTCGGCCTCGTCATCGATGACGGGCCATTGGCACCTCTCGCCGTTCAGGCACACTCCCACGTGCAGGGCTCGGCCGGCTCCATCTGCATCGTCGAATGGCTCATCCCGGATTCGATCGAAGGTGACGACTGGAGACTGCTGCTGAAACACTGGGTGACCCGGCACCCTCGCTGCCCCTGGCGCTGGACCTTCCGCGAGCGCTCGCTCATCGGCTTCCTCCTTCCCGTATTCCGCCGTTCCCGACGTACCTTCAGCGACGAGGGCATCGCCACGGAACGCGGCGCATGGCCACCATCAGACACTCCCGCCTGGCCACCCACTGACTGGGACTTATCCACAGATGCAGAGGAATGAACGCACCGTGGTGGCAGGTTGATAACTCTCCCACGCCTCATCATAGATGAGGCTGAGGCATGGACCTGATGCAGAAGTTGTTCGGCACCCAGCGTGCCATCACGATGGTCGTCGTCTCGCTGATGTTCGCCATCGCCTTCCCAGCCTACTTCTCGGTCATGGGAGGGATGGTCGAGGTGATGGACGGCGGTTCCTCGGGCGCGGCGGGGAACTGGCAGGTCAACTTCACGACCACCGTCAGCGAGATCTCGGACAGCGCCATGCTCTCTGATGGCGAGACCAACGAGTGGACCTACGAGTTGGACAGAACGAATCTCGGCGATGACGAGATGATCGCCTTCGTGAACATCACCGTGAGTTGTGATGACAACGATGAGCCGGGGCCGACATCCAGAGACAGCGTGGATGCGGAGACGGATGTGTCAGGAGTCGAAGGAGGATTCGAGGACTATACGGGGTCAGGGAACTGCAACGGCGACGCCGTGTCCTTCTCTTACATTGTCACCCCCGAATGGAGCGGCACGCCATATGTGGTGGAGGATGTGAGCAAGGGCGACATCCTGGCCAAGTGGGACGACGGCGGCAACGGCACCGGTGAATGGCTGTGCAGCGTGACCCTTGAGGTGAACAGCAACCCATTCCCCGGCCCCCTATTGGCTGACAACGACGAGGAAGTGACGGTGACCTGGACGGTGACCACCTACACAGTCGAGATAACCGCGCTCGAATGACCCGAATGACCTGGTGGTGTGCATTTGGGAAAGATCGGCTTCGATGAGCATCACATGGGGTCGTCGGTCGCCAATCCGGAGTCAGACGGACTCTCCCTGCTGGCGGGCCTACTGGAGGAGATGGGTCACGAGGTGGACAGAATAGAGGAGGAACTCCCTGTTGAGGATGGGCTGCCTTGGGACGTGATCGTACTTCCGTTCCCGAAACTCAAATTCACCACCGAGGAGATGCTCGCCTTGCACGAGCACATGCGCGCCGGGCGCGGACTGCTGCTGCTCACCGAGTGGGGCGACCTGTACTCACACGTTGACCACCTGAACGAGTTGACCGCACCATATGGCATCCACATCCAGAAGGACCGCGTGACCGACCTCGAGGAGCATGTGAGCCATCAGGTGAAACTGGGGGGAATCGTGCTCGACGAGCAACCGATGCCGCATTACGTGCGCATCCGCAACTTCTCCGAGCACCCGATAACGGAGGGCCTTCAGGAGATCATCTACTTCTCCGGCTGCAGCCTCAAGACCAGCGAGCCCGCTGTGGCCGTCGCCTCCACGGCGGCGACCTCCTTCGGGGACCTCGATCTGGACATCGAACTCGACGATGACGAGGAGCAGGGCATCCTCACCATCGCCGCCGCCTCGGAGATGGAGGGGAGGATGCTGGTCGTCGGTGACAGCAACATCGCCGCCAACGGCTACGTCGAGCAGGGAGACAATCTCGCCTTCATCATACAGACAATCGAGTGGTTGCTGCGCGAACGCTGATGGCAACGCAATCGGGCGAAGGCTCATAGGGAACTACGAGCAGCACTGGACATGGCGGTCTCGTTCTTCGTGATGGCCGCCGTCGCGTTCTCGGTGATGTTCTTCGCCGGCTCCTGCCTGCGCATCATCCGCCAATGGGAAGGGGCAGTCATGTATCGACTCGGTGTCTGTAAAGGTGTTCTGGGACCTGGAGTCAGGGTGGTCATTCCATTCATCGACCGACTGGTGCGCTGGGACCTGCGCATGCTCATCAACGACATTCCCGGGCAGTCGGTCGTCACCAAGGACAACATCTCCCTGTCCATCGATGCGATCGTGTTCTACAAGGTGCGCAACCCGATGGACGCCGTCAACAAGGTGACCAACGCCCGCGCATCGGTGGGAATGGCAGCCCAGGGCGCGCTCAGGGACGTGATCGGCTCGGTCCCGCTCGACACGGTGCTGCAGGAACGCGAGAAGGTGGTCGAGCGTATCCGCATCAATCTCGACGATGCCACCGACCCGTGGGGAATCCATGTCCTCCATGTCGAGTTGACAGACCTGCAGCTGCCCCACGAACTCACGCGGGCGATGGCCAAGGAGGCGGAGGCGGACCGTGAGGCGAAAGCACGCGTCATCAAGGCGAGCGCTGAGCGCGAGGCAGCGGTGAAACTGTCCGAAGCCCAGGAACTGTTCAGTCGCTTCCCGGCACTGATGGAACTGCGCCGCCTGCAGGTGCTCTCAGAAGTCGGAGCGGAGAACAACGCCACGCGCATCATGATGCTGCCCGACACGCTGCTCGATATCTCCACAGGCCCCTTGGCCAAACTGCTCAAGGGAGGTGAGTCGTGATGGCGATCACCTGGATCATCCTCGAGTCTCTCTGCGGACTGCTGTGCGGGGGGCTGGTCGCGGCACTGATACTCGGGCTGAAGGCGGCTGGCGGCCAGTTCACCGCCTCCAGCGGCGACCCGACGGGATATTCTCCACGCGGCACGTGGCCTCGCCGCGGAGTATTCACAGTTCTCGACCAGTACGAGCGGGCGCCGAAGTTCACCTTCGGAAAGCCCGCGGGCGTCAACTCCGTGGGCGTCGCCATCCGCTTCCCATTCATCCAGGAATTCCTGCTCGTCGACATCCGCGACCGGCCGGAGAACATCCCCGGCCAGGTGTGCATCACCCGCGACAACGTGAGCATCCAGGTGGACGGCGTGGTCTACTGGAAGGTCATCGACCCGATGACGGCGGTGCTGGCGGTCAGCAATCCCTCAAACGTCATCAGGCAGATGACTATGTCCGTTCTGCGCGTCGTCATCGGCGAGTACACGCTCGATGAACTGCTCTCGAAGCGGGAGGTCATCTCCCTCCGGATGGAGACGTTGCTCGACCGGTTCTGCCTGCCACTGGGCATCGACATCAGCCGCATCGACATCACCGACGTGGTCATCCCCACCGACATGCAGCGGGCGATGGCGCGCGAGGCTGAGGCGCAGCGCGAGCGAAGAGCGCGCCTGCGCCGCGCCGAAGGTGAGGTGGAAGCGGTGAAGAATCTCGCACACGCGGCGTACATCATGCAAAAGAACCCCGAACTGCTCGAACTGCGCCGACTGCAGACCGTCGGGGAGCTGGGTATGGAACAGCACACGCTCATCACGCTCGTGCTGCCCTACGACTTCAGCAACATCGGCGGTGGCGGTCGACACCTGCACTCATACACACTCGAGGAGAACAAAGACTTCCTCGATGCGCTCACACTCGCCGAGGAAGAGGCACTGAAAGCCGCCGAGGCAGCGGAAGCCGAGGCAGAAGCTGAGGATGCTGACGAATCCGAAGCGGAATCACCTGCTCCACCATCGCCGCCTGCGGAAGACGATCTGCCCCCGGCTCCCGACTTCGGTGACGAGGACGACCCCTTCGCCGATTGACGCTGCTCGGCATGCTCCGGGGTTACCCTGACGCTGGTCAGGTCTTGGCGTGGATCTTGACCACCGCGCCATCCTCGAGCTCATGCTCAGCCCCGATGATGCGGCTCGTGCGCGCATCGGTTGCGCGGATGAAGCCGTCTCCGAGGTCGGTATGCACCGCGTATGCCAGCCCTTTGGCGGTGGTTCCTCGCTTGATCAGCAGAGCGTCTGGGAGAACTCTTCCGTCCCCATCGGTCCAGTGGGTCTCGTCCTGCACAGGATGTGCCACGATCTGCTCCAACCGGTCATACACCACCGCAGACAGCAGAGGGACGATTCCTGAGCCTCCCAAGCGTGACAGGCGGTCGGCCAGCTCATCGAGTCCCTGACGCTGTGGTGCGGTCAGCCCCTCCTCACCAGCCGCGGTCAACTCGAACTCGGACTCCCCTGGAACGTAGGCGATCAATCCCGCCTTGGCTGCGCGGCGCAATGCCAGTTCGGACTCGGCGGTCGTCGCCACCAGCAGCCCACCCTCCTCGGCCACCCTCGCCTCCAATGCCTCCCAGAGAGCGGGTTCGGCGAGGTCCGCCTTGTTGGCAGCCACGAACAGCGGAAACACCGCCTTGCGCAACTCGTCCGCCAACTCGCGCTTCAACTCCGCGCTCCACTGCCATGGGTTGCCCACGTCTCGGTTACGCTGATGGAATACTGCCAGCGCCTGCGTCACTTGAATCTCATCGGCACCGATTCCGCTCAACTGCTCATGCAGCCACTCGCCCATCGCTCGGTCTCCCTCCGACTGTGTCCTGCGCGTTCCCTTGTTCCAGCTCCCTGCCAGGATCCCCTCGATCCACGCCGCCAACTCGTCGACGAGGAACTCATGCTCCGCCAGCGGGTCACATGCTCCCGAGCCGCTCGGATTCCCTTCGAGGTCTGTCGCGCCAGAAGCATCGACGACTTGGATGAGGGCGTCGCAGGCGGCCAGGTCCGAGAGGAACTGGTTGCCTCGTCCGCGGCCTTCGTGCGCTCCGGGGACCAAGCCGGCGACATCGACGAGCGTCACCGGCACGAGGCGTGTGAACCCGTTGCAACTCCCCGTGTTCGGTTGGCAGATGCTCCCGCCTCGCTCGTCGTCATCAGTGGCTGGTTCGAGGCGTCCGTCGGCCTCGCGCACAGCGCGCAGTTCCGAGCAGGGACAGATGGTGGGTGAGGCGATCCAGGTGACGCCTACGTTCGGCTCGATGGTCGTGAAGGGGTAGTTGGCGATTTCGACGGTCGTCTCGGTGAGTGCGGAGAAGGTGGTCGACTTGCCGACATTGGGTTTGCCCACGAGTCCGATTCGCATCCCGATGCCCCCCTGACGACTCCCCGACTGACTCGGCAGAGCGGACTGCACCTATGCCTGTTGCGCGGAACAGTGGACCTGCGGCTGTCCTGTTCAGGCGACGAGGCGGGCGATGATGTCCGCCTTCGTGCCACTGGACTCCTTGCCCAGCGAAGACGCCAGGTCGACTAACTCCGTCTTGCGCATCCTGTTCAGGGAGACGGCGTCAGGAACCTCGTCTGCTTCCACGTCCACGTCAGGGACCTCGTCAACCTCCTCATCCGCGTCGTCATCGACCTCATCGGCTTGATTGGCGAGGTCCGCCAGCGAGAGCCGCCCGCCATCATCGTCGCCGACGATGATCTCCGTGTCCACGCCGACGCCCGCAGAGAGCAGCCGGCGAATGCTGGTCGAGCCAGCGGTGAGGGTGTGGCGTACGGGTGTGGGACCTGCTGGCACAGCCAGGTCCTCCTCCACAGGCACTCCGCGGAAGATGCCCATGATCATGTTCTGCATCAACAGCAGCGAGCCGACCACCACACCGTAGAACATGACGGCGGCGAACAGCGCCAGCGAACCGGCGAGGTCAGGAGCCGTCACCTCCGCCGCCTCGAGCGCCTCTGCGACCCCCTCACCGGCGAGCGTCGCATCGACGTGATCGACGATCAACTGGCCTACGGCGAAGCCGAACACACCGATGATGAGCATCCAGAAGGTCCAGCGGCTCTTCGATTGGCTGAACAGTTGGCGACCCGAGGCATGTGGGAACATGCAGTGCGCGCCGCCGAGCGCGATCAGGCCCAACGCCGCCCAGATGGCGAGCATGTCGAGCGTGCCTGCGATGTGGCTGAGTTCGTCACCTCCGCCAAAGGCGGAGACGCTGGCGAACAGGCTCGTGAGGGCCACCGGGATGAGCAGCACGACACCGACCATCGTCATCGACGCCCCATGCGAGGTGGACAACTTCTGCCAGCCTCCGCTCGCCGTGGCGCAGAGATTGGCGACGGCTGCGATCAGCGGCAGCAGCGACAGCGCCAGGAAGATGCCGACCATCGCCTGCAGGAACTCGCCCGCCTCGGACACGCCTCCGCTCGCCCCGAGCGGAGTCACCGTCAGGAACGTCCCGACGAGCGCGACCGTGGACAGGCTGCGGCTCCACAGCGGCCGGCCCAGCGCGGCTGGCACGACGTGGTGGGCGATACCGAGAGCGGTCGCCAGCAGCCAGCAGCCGAACACCACCTTCAGCATCCACCAGGCGAGCAACTGGTTCTCCCCTTGGAGCAGCAGCAGCCCCGCCGGTCCGATCCAGACCAGCGATGCGAGGCCGAGCACGAGGAACCACTGGGGAACGACAGGCGGGACTTCGTCCTCCGTGACGGTGAGCAGGTGGTTGATGAGCAACGGCAGGGCGATCAGGGAGAACACGAGGTAGTAGACCGGTGGCAGCTCGAACCAGGCGACCTCTCCGATGAGCGACGTGTGCGCGAGGATCAGTCCGACGAAGGTGGTCGCCGACCATGCCCACCCCATCAGCGCGCCGTTCGATTCGCTCGCCAGCGAGCCCGATAGCCTCGACTGCACGAGCAGCCCCGCACCGATGAGCGTCATCGACAGGGCTCCGAACACGGAGACGAGGTGCAGCGCGGCGAGAGACTGGGCGTCGGTGGGTGCATAGCCGACGGAACCCAGTGATGCGAGCGCGTCCGGCTCGTGCGCCCTCCACAACGTGGTGAACGTCAGCGTGCTTGCGATGATGAACCACATCACCCCGTGCAGCAGCCAAGTGCGCCCGGCGGAGCCGGGGCGGTTCTGGAACAGTTCGTTGGCCGGCCCGAGCGCCTTGCCGAGCATGAACTTGGACATGTCGCGGGTGAACGAGGAGAACGGGCCGAGGCCGCGCATGGTGAGGAAGCGCACCAGCAGCAGCCAGCCATAGAAAGAGAGCAGCGTGAGCACGATTCCGTTCATGCATCCACCTCAATCATCAGCCACAAGCTCGCCCATGAGCGTGGCGAACAGCATCCCGACCCCCAGGAGAACGCCGAGAATGAAGAACCAGATCAGGCTCCCGCCGAGTTCTGAGAACAGCGGCAGGATGTCACCTAATCCGGGGAACTGCTGCTCAGGATATAGCACGCTGAACATGATCATGAAGGCGAGCGCAGCGACGCCGGCGAGCGTCAGAATGACACGTGACGAAGCGGGTTCATCTCCGCCTTGAGTGACCTCTGGCAGAACGGTCATCGGAAGCATCCTCCAGAGATTGCCATAGGCAATCTTGGCGAGAGATGAGCCGTCCTTAAGCGTTGGGCGCTCAAAGGTAGCCCATTCAGGGAGAGAGGAGCGCCGCGACGACGTCGCCTCTCCGGTCGAGTCCGCAACCGAGCGGAATCGGCAGCGCAAGGTCGAGTTCACACTCGCACCGCCAGCGCGCTTCGCACTCGCACGCCAACCCTTCGAACTCGACGAGGTCAGCGGATACCGAATAACGCTCGATGGCCGCAGCCACCCGCTTGTCGCAACTCCCGCAGTTGTGCGCACCGCGAATCTTGCCCGCCGCCGTCGGATGCACCAGAAGGCGTGTCACCGCTTCCGTTCCATTCGGGTTGATCACCGGATGGACTCTGCGAATCAGGTCGACCAGCGACCAGAGCCACGGAGGCCGGTACTCTCGGTGCCGGAACATGCGCTCGACGATCGTGCGCTTCTGGATGTTCATCGGATTGATGGATATCTCATCGCTCGCTTCGGCGGAGTCTGCGACCCAGCGAACGCAGTGTTCGAGCGCGTCACCCTCGGACATGAAGGGCGGCTTGAACAGCAGATAGGTCTTGACGCGCAGGTCGTTTTCGCGCAGGGTCTTGACCGCCCGCTCCCATTGGCGGGTGGAGAAGCCCTTGTTGCAGTGGAACTTGAGCACCTCGTCATCGTATGCCTCGAGGCCGATGGCCACAGTGCAGCCGGGGTGTCGCTCGGCAACCCAGGCCATCTTGTCTGGCGTGCACATCTCGGCGCGGGCCTCGACGATCAGGTGGAATCCCCTCTCATGGGTCTCGGTGAGGATGGTCTCCTGCCAGTCGAGCGGATTCTCGCGGTCCTCGAAGAAGGTTCCCGAAGTGTAGACCTTCACCATCGAACAGCCTTCGAAATCGTTCGTCTTCCGCTTCGCATACTCCCATTGG
This sequence comes from Candidatus Poseidoniales archaeon, assembly GCA_022447885.1. Taxonomy (GTDB): domain Archaea; phylum Thermoplasmatota; class Poseidoniia; order Poseidoniales; family Thalassarchaeaceae; genus JAKUTA01. Next base: position 12,918 of record JAKUTA010000001.1, read on the forward strand.
GCGTGCAGGTTGTCGCTGGTCACGTCGTCGCGCACGTCGTTGAAATATCCGCAGAAGGTGCAGCCTGACTTCCACCACCAGACGCATCCCTTGGTGCGGAAGATCACCGTCGCCGCCTGGCACTCCTCTCCGTTCGGCAGTCTCTCCGGGGTCACATACACCGTCGCCGGTTCATCCGCGTCCCACGATTCCCGAAAACTCACCGATGACTCCGTGTTCTCCGGTGCTTTCACCAGATGATGCACCTTGACCGTGCGATCCGGGTTGGGGAACGCGGTCGAGCAGCCGGACCCGCAGGAAGTCATCGTATCTCCTCCGACCCGCTGCCTGTCATCGCCGGTATCAACTTGACGAAGGGCCGGGAGATGTCTATGTGGGGCTGCTGGAGGCTGTTCAAGTGAGGGTGACGGTGAAGAAATCGGTGATACGCTGCTCGTATTCCTCGGCATCGGTGATGATCGCCTCTGTGTGACCGGTCCCCTCTACCAGCCAGCTGCTGGTGTTGACATCGAGGTCCGCGGCGAGTTCGAGCATGTCCTCGAAGTGGTGCGGGTCGACGCGGTCGTCGTCGGTTCCATGGGTGATGAAGATCGAGCGGTTCCCAGCGTTCTCGAACCCGATGCGCGGGGAGGGTTCGAGCAGCGCCTCGCCACCGAACAGGAACGCCGCCCAGACCGTGGCTGGACCGAGCCAGCCCGGATAACCCTCGCTGACGAGCTCCTCGCGGACGATGTCCGCGAGATCGAGGTAGCCGGAGTCGAGAACGACGGCCTGGATGCGCTCGTCCTCTCCGAAGGTGATGGCGGCGGTTCCCGCTCCCATCGAGTTGCCCCACAACCCGATCATCTCCTCGGGGATCCCCTGCTCGTCGATGAGCCAGTCCACGCCCGACATCACGTCGATGTACTCCTTCGTGCCGATGCTCACCCTGCCATCCTCCACCGTGCTCTTGCCGTGGTCGCGCAGGTCGATGAGCAGCACGTTGAATCCGTGTTCATTCAGCATCCCGGCGACCATCAGCATGCGGTAGCCGGCTTTCGAGGCGCGCAGGCCATGCACCAGCACCACAGTGGGCGCGGGCCCATCCTCCAGTCCGTCCACGGGGATCCACCAACAGTCGAGGTCGATGCCCGCAGTGCGGCTGGCGATGGTGACGTTCTCGTAGTAGTCGACCTCGTAAGGTGAGGTGTCGTAGTCCGGATACTTGTCCCAGGTGACGTTGAACCCATCCGGGAAATTGCCCTCCTGGTCACCATAACCCGGGTCGGCGTAGGCCAGGGTGGTGTAGATCTTCCACCCGACTCCGAGATATGCTGCCAGCGGCAGCACGACGAGTGCCACTCCGAGCGACAACAGGATTCTGCGACCGCGCGTGAATCCGGTGGGTCGCGGCTCTGGATTGGGTTCTGACTCCACCTCAATGACCGCCGAATCGATGTCATCATCATCCTCTCCAGCGGCTGCAACAGCAGCATCCTCGTCGGACAAGTGGATCACCCCCGCTCACTCTTCCGAGTCGTCTTCGGGAACTTCGACGGCCGTTTCCACCTCGGCGGCCGCTTCATCCTCTGCGGCGGCCTCGGCGGCCTCCTCAGCGCGGGCGTCGATGGCCTCAGCGAGGCGTTCGTTGATGGCTCGCTGCATGTGCTGGCTCTTGCGCTCGGCTTCAACCGCCGCTTCGATCATCTCGTAGCGGGTCTTGATCGCCTTGTTCAAGTCCTCGAATATCTGCATGTGCTGGACGTACCAGTCGTCGCGCGCCTTCAACTCGGTGACGGCCAGACGCAGGTCGTTGTCCAACTCCTCAGCGATCTCGAACACCTTGCCGAGCCGGTCCTTCTCACGAGAGAACTTCTCCTCCATCGTCTCCAGTTCCGGCTCGAGATGCTCGACCTGCTTCGAGCGTTTGGCGAGATTGAGTTCCAGATCACGGATGCGATGGTCCTTCTCACCGAGCAGTTGCTCCATCCCCTCGCGCTCGATCTCCTTGTCGATCTGCATCTTCTCGAGGACCTCGATCTCGGCCTTGAGCTGGACGATCTCCTTCTCCTGCAACTCGTAGGCGTCGTAGAGTCTCTCCAGCCTCTGAGTCTCCTGCGTGAGGCTCTCCTCGAGTTGTGCAAGCCTCACCTCATCGGTGATGGTGCCTTCCTCATCGTCGGACATCGTGCCCTCTCCAGCGTGTCGACCTGCTCGCCCTTGATATAAATGACACCTGTGCAAAGCGACATGAGTCGGGACCGAGGGGTGAAGATGGGTTCTGGAAGTGAGCACGGAAAGGACGTGCTCGGCCGTGCTGATGCCCACTCACTCGCGCTGCTCACGTGGGTCTGGGCCTTGCTCGCCTTGCTGGTGACACCGATGCTGCTCGCCGCCTTTGTGTGGCAGAGCGCCGACTGGGGAGAGGGGGTGGCCTTGGTCATCCCCGACCCATGGAAACCGGAATGGACGCGCACGTTGGCCCTGCTCAGCGGTGGTCCGCTGGTGCTCTGGACGATGGCGACTCTGTCACTGGTGGCGATCTGGCTGGCCACGTCAGCCAAGTCCATCAGCACGGCAAGAGATGCAGGAAGGGCCGCCTGGCTGTGGCCGAGGGGGCATCAAGGAGCGGGTTGGCAGGGCGCTGGCAGGTTGGCCTGTGTGGGGGCGACTGCTGCGGCGATCCTGCTCGTCGGAATCGCTGCTTCCCTGCTCACGCTGGTGTCCGGGAGTGTCCCCGGGGCACCCGATGTCGCTGGCTTCGGGGAGGCGGAACTGTGGCTCTCGCTGTTCAGCGCGGCGTTCGTCGAGGAAGCGATCCATCGCGGCGTGCTGCTGACACTGCCCCTCTGGTTGCTCATGCGCGCCGGCTCGAGGGGGCTTGCGCGCTCGACCATCTGGCGAGGCGGACTGCTGGAGAGAGGCTGGTCGCTGGAGGCGGCGAGCGTGCTGCTGCTCTCAGCCGCCCTGTTCGCCTCGGTGCACGTGCCGCAGTACGGTGGCTGGAAATGGTGGCCGACATTCTTCTCTGGGCTCGCTCTCGGGTGGCTCGCGCTGCGCGCTGGCCTTGCGGCGGCGGTGCTCGCGCACGCGCTGGTCAACGTGAGCGTGTTCCATCTCGCCTGGATGACGGCGGCGCTGCCGATCTCCGCCGGTTCGTGGTGCCTGCTCGTCTCGCTGTTGACCGTAGGGCTCCTGTGGCAGGTCGTGCCGGTCGCCCTCAGCATCACTCGCTGGGAGTTGGCCAACGTCCGCAGAGACCTGTTCGCACCACGCAAGGATGACCAGCGATCCCGTGCGGTTGCTGCCGAGATCGCGCACGGCGAGGAGTAGGCTCAGTCGCACATCGCGGCAAGCGCGGCGCTGACGCACTTCGTGACTGCCTTGGCCGTGGGCACGTGCAGCTTCTCGTCAGGTCCGTGGGCGTTGTTGCCCGGCCCGGCAGCGCCCGTCACCAGGTAGCGTGCATCCGGATAGGACTCCTGCATCATCGACATGAACGGGATCGTGCCCCCTTCGTAGAACGGCATGCTGCCGTTGCCGAAGAAGCGTTGCGAGGCCGCATCGAGAGCCGCATCCACCGCCGCGGGTATCGGGGGCGCGGCGAATCCGTTCGCCGCCGTATCGAGCGTCATGCTCACGTGCGCCCCGTGTGGCGGGTCAGCCTCGAGCAGTCGTTTCAGTAGGGTGGCGGCCAGTTCCGATTCGATGCCGGGAGGTATGCGCACGGACACCTTCAGGTCGGTGTGCGTCCGCAGCACGTTGCCCGCCTGCTCGAGCGCTGGCATCCCGCCCGCACCGGTGATCGACAGGGTCGGACGCCAGTTCTGCGCCAGCAGGGCCTCGACCAGGTCGGTGCTCTGCGCCTCGACTCCATCGAGAAACGGGAAATCGTCGATGAGCGCTTGGCCGAGCACGTCGCAGATGCGCTGCGAATCGGCGCGCAACTCGTCGCTGATGTCGATGTGCAGCCAATCCGGCCTGAGTGCACCGGTGTCCTCGTCCTCCAGACGGGACAGCAGCTGGCGAGCGATCCTGAACGATGACGGCATCACACCGCTCGCCATCCCGGAATGGACTCCCTCGGCGGAGACAGCGACGGAAAGCGTGCCGCCGATGAGCCCGCGCAGGCTCTCGGTGATCCAGAGACGCTCGTAATCCCCCATGCCGGAGTCGAGCACGATGACGAGGTCAGGGGTGCCGAGATCATCCTTGCATTCGGCGAGGTACGCAGGCAGGTCGGGCGAGCCGGACTCCTCGCAGGTCTCGATGATGAAGCGACAGGTCGGGTGCGGGATCCCCTGCTGCTGCAGCGCCAGCACCGAGATGATGCCTGCATATCCGCCGTACCCGTCGTCGACACTTCCCCGTCCGAACAGCCAGTCGCCCTCGCGCACCGGCTTCCACGGACCCTTGCCCTCGGACCAGCCGGTGAACTCCGGTTGTTTGTCGAGATGTGAATAGAACAGCACCTCTCCGGGGGCGGTGCCCTTGACCTTGCACAGTATCAGCGGCGTCAGTCCGGCGAGTTGATGCACGTTCACGCTGAGTCCTTCCAACGGCACGGTGGCCAGCCAAGAGGTGAACAGGTCGATGGTGGCGTCGAGATGGCCGTTCGCGTTCCAGTCGGCGTCGAACGCGGGAGAGAGAGCGGGGATCTCGATGAACCGGTACAGATCCGGCAGCGCGGAGTCGTCCCACATCCCATCAACGAACTGTGAGAGGGCATCCCAGTCGAGTTCTGCCATGCGTCGGCCAACCTCCTTCCAATCAAGGATTCACCGGTGCAGCGGCCACCCCTCGGGCGCGCAGATGCGCACGTCCCCGAGGAAGAACGGACATCGATGGCAGGTCTCCTGCTGCTCCTCGGGCAACCGCGGGAAATTCGCCTCTTGCAGGTGGTCGGTCACCGACACCCGCGCCAACATCTCCAGATGGTCCGAGAATTCGCTGGCCACCTCCTCCCATTCCGCATCCGTCCACGTGATCATCCGGCCAGTGGCGCCGACCAGGATGACCGGGGGCAGCACGTCGCGCGACGCCAGTCCGGCGCGCTGGCGCATCCGCTCCAGGCCGAGCAGCGCCTGATGGTAGAGCTGCAGCTGGAATCGATACTTGCCGAGCAGCGAGGACTCCGCCTCGTTACGCGATGTCGGCTCGTCGGGCTCAGCGACCGGCTCGAACAGGGTTCCCGCGACATCAGCCGCATCCTCGGTGGTATCGTCGAGCAATCCGAGACAGGATTCGGTCTTCAGGTCGACCGCGCGGATGGTCGCTCGCTCACCCTCGCCCCGCTGGGTGCACAGCACCAGGTCGGCGAGTCCATTGAAGTCGAACAGCACCCTGTCCACCGTGGCCGTATGCACATCTCCCGTGGGCGTCCAAGTGAACTCCTGGCAATCTGCGAGTTCGACGGGAACCTGCAGTGTGAACGGCCACTCGGTGCGCAGCCCCTCCACTCTGTCGTCGCCGACGACCTCTCCGGCGCACAGCCTTCCGAGCGGTCCTTGCTGAAGCGTGCGCCCCATCTCGAGCAGCAGGTCGCTGGTGGCGTCGCGGTCGACGTCCACAGGCAGCAGTTCGTCGCACACCGTGTCGATGAGTCCCAGAGAGGTGAGCATGCCTGGGTTTGCGCGCATCCACTGGGCGGGCAGCGGGACGAGCGGCCCTGATTCGGGTGGTCCGGGGTTCCCGATGCCGAGTTCGACCAGCCTGTGGAACAGTGAGCCGAGCACGGTAGGTTCCGGTAGGCGTGGCCCTTCCTCTTGCTCACCCTCATCCTGTCCGTCATCATCGAGCAGCGGCAGGCGGATCGGTTCGGACAGCAGCCCGATGTGCGTGCTGAGCCAATGCTGCCTGATGCAGCGGCTGGCTGTGTCAATACGGTGAGGAGCCATGCGGATGCGCCGAGTCAGATTTCGGGGCTGCTCGGCTGCCACCGGTTCAGGGTCGAGGCGAGCGCTGTCATGCAACCGTTGCATGGTCACCAGAGGAGCGACCACCTCGCGCTCTTCGAGCACGCAGTCCGGGTGGTGCAGGATGGGGAACGAGGTCAGGCCGTTCGGTGGCAGATGAGCGTCGGCGACGAGAGCGGCGGGACCCAGAGCGATACCACCGCTGAAGGAATGCGGTAACGGGTATGCCATCGCCTCATCCCCATCGAGCAACCAAGGCGAGGCGGCGTCCCCTGCTCGGCTGGACGACTGGCGCAGCGCTTCGAGCCACATCTGACCGAAGTGAGGTGTCGGGCCGTACTTCCAGTCGATCTCGATCGATGCCGCCGCCGGCGCGAGCGCCGCGTTCCTGGGTGCGCCGGCCAAGATGAGCAGGTCCTTGGCGCGGGTGCAGGCGACGTAGAGCAGCCGCCGCGCCTCGGCCTGGACCTGTGCTTCCAACAGCCGGTTGGACAGCCGCCAGCTGCCGCTGTCCGGAGGCGGGCGGCTGCGCCATGGGTGGGTGCGAGGGCTGAACATGTCAGCGGTGATCAGCAACCTGTCCTTCAGCGACTGGGAGATGTTGCTCTGGTTCTCCGAGAACATCCCGGTCACTATGACGACCTTCGACTGCAGACCCTTCGCTCCATGGATCGTCATCAGCTGCACAGCATTCCCCGGGGGCAGCGCGGTCGAGGGAAGATGACGGCCGGCGACCTGTGACAAGCGATGCATCCTGTCAGCGAGCAGCACTACGTCGCCACCGGCCTCAGCGATCTGCTGGCTTACCAGCTCGACGAACTGCTCGGCATATTGTCGCTCCACCGGTGTCGGGTGCGCCAGCAGCAGGTCCGAATGGTCGAGAGTCTCTGACAGCAGGCGCAGCAGCCTCCCGCTGTTCGCCAGTTCCACCCAACGTTGCACGAGCGCCCGCTGGCCGTCGCTGACCGCATGCTCGACGAGGCGGACGAGCAGGTCCTCGTCGCCGTCCTCCTCGAGCAGGAACTCCTGCAGTTGCACATCAGAGTGCCCGATCAGCGGTGAACGGGAGAGTGCGGCGGCGTTGAACGGCATGAGTGGGCGGGCGACCATCTGCACCAACGCCATCAACGCCTGCACGACCGGTTGTTCCAGCAGTCCTCCCTCCTGGTCAGCGAGAGCCGGGACACCGAGCGCCGTCAGCCGGTGGACGAGGTCGGCCATGTGCGTACGCGACGGCATCAGCACCATGATGTCCCGCGGCTCGACCGCCTCGGCCGCCGGCAGTTCGAGCCAGCCGTCATCAGCAGTCGGATCATGAACGCGCATCGCGGAGCCATCCACCAGAGCGCGGATGCGGGAGGCGATCAGCTCGTTCTCGAGGTGCACCGCAGTCGCCCCCTCACCGAGGTCGAACGGATCGATGGCCACGGCCAGGTCCTCGGGCGGATCGCTCGCCGCCCCACCTGAGAGCGGCAGCAGCCATTCCAGCCCACCTCGCTCCTCGGTGCGGTGTGCCCTGAGGGCGCGTGCGCGTGCGTACCAATCACCCGGGAACAGGTCGTGGCGGGGAGCGAACAGGTCCTCCCACCACTCATTCATCGTCTGCAGCAGGTCCCGGCAGGTCCGGTAGTTCGTCACCAGGTCGATGTGCCCCTGCGCCCTGCGTGCGGTATCGACGGCGCTGACCGGGTTGCCATCGTCATCGAGGTCGAAGCGGATCCACGCGTTCGCGGGGATCGGCCGGCTGTTCACCCATTCAAGAGCGGTCACGAATGACGATGTGTCGACGTGTCTGGGGTCTCGCGATGCTGCCCGTTTCCTGAGCGCCGGCGCCAGCAGCAGTCGTTCCTCGTTGGCGAATTCATATTCGTTCACACTGCGCAGGTGGGATGTGTAGCGCGCCATCCCGCTGACCTGCGCTTGCCTGAAACCGTAGATGCTCTGCTTCTGGTCGCCTACCCAGCATACCGTCGGCTGCCAGGCGCTCTGCGGGGGATCCGGGTCTCCTTCCACTCGCTGACGGACACCCCACAGCCTCGAGAGCAGCAACCACTGCTGGATCGAGTTGTCCTGCGCCTCGTCGATGATGAACGCCCGGAAGCGCCGCCTGATCGTCTTCAGGGTGTGAATCCGCCGGGTCAGGTCATCTGCCACTTCTCGCATGGGCCAGTCGCGGAAGGCATCGCTGATCACCCGCCTCTCGACTCCATCCTCCGCGATCACCTCGAAAGCGGACTCGACCAGCGCCATCGCCGCATCGAGGTGGGAATCCGTCCACGGATGTTCGAGGTCGAGCGCGTCCAATCGCTCGACCACCTCAGGGGGGTACCAGCGTCGACAGACGGAAGGACAGCGGGAGAGCAGCAGGTCTTCTGCCAGGGAAGCGACATCATCGTGGTCGTGCATCCCGGCAGCCAGTTTCAGTTCGGTGAGCACATCTTGCGCCCCCGCATGCACCAACAACAGGTCCTCGAGCAGGCGTGCATCGACATCTACGGTGAGCGCGGTGGGGGAACGGGCCTCGTATGCCGGGATGGGGTCCGTGAGCCTGACCGGACTGACTGTCGCATCAGCGGGGAGATGAGGTGGCTCGCTGGTTCCATCGAAGAGGTAGGCGATGATCGCACACGAGCGCATCCGTTGGCCAAGGAGCGTGGCGAACAGCCGGCGGGCGTCATTCATCGCTGCATCCAGCCGAGCGGTCGTCGCAGCCTTCGCGCTGGCATCACGAATCGAAGCGAGGGTTGGAAGACCAGAGGGCCAACCATCCCCATTAGGCAGCCGACGGCCCGGGAACACGCTCGGATACAGATTCTCGCGGCCTGAGAGTGAGCAGATGGCGGTGAGCAGATGGTGCAGCCAGAGCAATTTTTCCCAGGTACCGGCGGGCGGACCTGTGCTCACCAGTTCGTCGACGCAGCGGTAGCGAGTCTGGGCTCCGAGAGCAGTGACCAGATCGAAGTCCGTCGCTCGCTCGCGACAGGCGTCCACCCACTCGTCACAGATCAGATGCAGGTCGGCGCAGAAAGCGGCCACCTCGGCGTCGTCGAGCATCTCGGTGAACGCCGAGCGCAGCGACTGGGCATCGATGCTCCCTGATGCACCACGCTCGCGCAGCGCCCGGCGGCAGGATACGACGAACACTCCGTTGCGCAGCAGCTTGGCGATGATCCCCTGGGCGTTGCTCCTGCCACCCAACTGTGACGAGATGCGATTACGGGCGTCGATGAACTCCCTCGCCGTCACGCTGCGCACCTTGACATCGCCTGCATGCCGCTCATTCTGGATGCGCCAGCAGCTGTTCAGCGCCCTGTCGAGCAGGAGCACCCGCTGGGCGTCGCTCACCTGATCATGGGTGGGCCGCTCACCGAGCTGGTTCCTGTGAGCGGTCACAAGGCGAGAGAGGAACGAATCGATCGTGCCGATGGGAGCCTCGTCGAGCAGCATCCCGAGTTGCTCCACCAGTCCTTCACGGCGAATCCGGGGGTCGTAGCGCAGCCCGTCCCGCTCACCGCGCGGTCCGGGGCGCAGCCTGCCGAGTTCACGGCGCATCCGGTCGCGCAGTTCCTCGGCCGCGCGGACGGTGAATGTGAGCACGACCACCTCGGTAGGCAACAAGGCCCGCCATTCTCGCAGGTCCTCACGCTCACTGGTGGGAGCAGCCAGCAGCCCGCCGGAAAGATCGATGTCTCGCGGTCCGGGCGGCAGCAGGCGAGTCGCCCGCTGATCCTCGGACAGGTAATGCTCGAGCGTGCGCTGCACGATGCAGTGTGTCTTGCCGGTACCCGCTCCTGCATCGAGCACGATGTGCGCGTCGATGTTCAGCCCGAGCCGCTGACCGCGGTTCAACTCCACTGGCGCTCACCTCCGACCGATGCCGCGAGTCCACAGATCGCCTTCACGTCGCAATAACTGCAACTCGACTGTCGTGGGGTTGGGTGCACCAATCCCGCAGACGCCTGTTCTGATGCGAGCAGCGCCGCAGTGATGCGATGACGTATCCACGAACGGAACGGGTTGCTCGTCACCGACGAGGCTTTCTCGGACGGCTGGCGATACACCTGCGCAACCAGAGAACCGACTGTTCCGAGACCGAGCAGCCTGACCTCATCGATGAAGTCGGGATCGACCTCCAGGTAATGGCCCGAGCGTTCTCCGACCTCCGTGATGCCCACGGCGATCACCCGATCCCCGGGGTGGCAGACCTCCCACGCGCGTGCGTAGAGAGCGAGTTGGACATCCTCCATCAGATCGCGGCGGTGGCGCAATCCACCTTTGCCGGGGTTGGGTCCCTCGAGCGTCTTGAGGTCGCGGATGATGACGAGACGGCGGGCGTTCCACTCCTCCTTCTCATCGAGGTCCAGCGGGCAGACCTCCTCCACCCCGTCCTCGTCCACCCACACGGTCTGTTCACCGGTGATGGCCGAGCCACCTCCATGGGGGAAGAGTTCGACGCGGTCGATGTTGCCGCGCACGAGGATCGGGGCGGGGACGTCCTTGCCCTTGTCGGGTAACTCGAGTTTGACTCCGGGTTCCTCCTCAGAGCGCGGCAGCGACCATTCGAGGGCGAGCACGGAGGCTTCGGCGAGTGACAACTCCGCGCGCAGCAGGTCCCCGAAGCGGCCGACGGGAGCGATGGGCACCGGATTCGCCAGCCAGTCGGCCCACTCCGAGTCGTTCATGCCGACGAGGTCTAGGCGGCGGGCAGCGGCGACCCCGTCGCCGCGCCTGAGCCAGGGCGCATGCTCGTCAACGATGCTCAGCAGACGCTGCATCAACTCGGCTTCGCTCTCTCCGCAGACGGCGAGTGAATGCGGGGTGAAACTCGTGCGCTCTTCGCCCAGGGTGATCCCGAGCACGTCGCACAGCAGTTCGGCGTAGGCGCCGTGCAGCAACAGGCCGCGGGTACGGTTGTCGATGTCCTCCTCGAGGGACTCGAGCTGCGAGGCCTTCAGGCGCACCTTCAGCCACGCCTGGCGCGGGCAGGTCAACCATGAGCGGAGGCGACTCGCCGACCAGTGGCGGACCGTGCCGGTGGCCTTCGCCTCGAATCCGTGGCGGTGGTCGTTGTCGGCAATCGCAATCCCAGACGGTGCCAACGGGCGGGGGTCGACACTGAGAGCGAACCTGCCGTTGGGCAGGCGCAGTCCGATGGTCGGCCAGGACGCATGCTCCCTCGGACTCGGGTCCTCGGTCGCCTTCGGTTGCAGCCGAAGCCGCTCTATGCTCACCATCCGGTGCTTCTCTGAGTCGGAAAGGAAATGCTGCTCATCGCTGCCGCGCAGCGGCTGACGGCGCAACCGGTCACGCATCAACGGCTCATCGAGCGGGACTGTCAACGCAGCCGGATTCAACGCGCCGCTGGCGGGTGCCCTCGCCGCGTGCAGGTCGATGCCGTCCCGCTGCCGCCGGTCACGGGCAGAACCGCCGGTGACCGCGATCTCGAACCTGCCCTCATCACGGTGGATGACGGCGACCGGACGGGCGATCAGGTAGTCGGAGGTCGTTGAAGCCGAGGTCGTGAGTTCGTGCACCGCCCAAGCGGATTCAGCATCACCTTCGAGTCCGGCGACGTCGCCATGACCGAGGAAGGAGGGCAGCATCACCTCATCGACCACGGGGAGTTTCTGGAGCCATTCGGAGAGCGGCGCGGCGGGCTGACCGCTCTCGTCATCGGGAGCGTCGAGAACCACCACCTCGGAAGCGGCGTGCAGCAGGTGGTGGAAGCAGTGGCGTGCTTGGCGCATTCTCGCATCGGGAGGTAGGATATCCAGTTCGGCACGCTCTTCGTCAGCGAGTCCGGGAATGCTCTCCGGGCGAAGGTCCCATGAGCCGGTGTCGAGATGTGTCAGGATGATCAGGTCAGCGGAACAACCGAGCGCGTCACTCGGCGTGAGCAGACGCACACGGTCGTCATCCCCGTCGCTCGCGGGGAATGTGAGACCAGCCAGCAGGTCGAGCAGTTCGAACACCCATTCACGGCCGTCGGCAGCCGGCTGCTGGCCGATCAATCGCTGCGAGCGGCGCAGGCCAGCGTGCGCTTGCAGCAGGTGCTGCAGTCCGGAGATCGAGGCTTGCCGTCCACCGTCGAGATGCTCGTTCCATCCGCTCCAGTCGATGTTCTGCAGCAGGTCGCGCAGCCAGGCATCACCATTGGCAGCCGCAGCGGGAAGTGGCAAGGGCTCGCCGCTGGAGCAACCGGTCACCAGCAGCGCCTCGTCGAGCACGGAGCGGTCATCACCGCGCAGCAGCGGACGCAGTCTGTTGGCGATGCTGAGCAGCCACCACTGAGTCTGTTCGTGGCGGCGATTCTGGATGTGCTCCGGCACGTAGCCTGAGTCGATCGGGCGGCGAGCGAGCGCCTGCAGCCAACGCCTGAGGGCGCCCGGACCTCCGAGAAGATGGAAGCCGCGCGACACCTCCTCGAGCACATCGATGTCGGCGATGGGACGCCAATCCCCCTCTGTGGGGTGCTGCTCTGGACACAACCAATCCGTCGAGAGCATCAGGGTACGTTGCATCGCCAACCCGCGCAGCCTGTCCAGGGACCACGCCTCCTCTCCGGTCGCCAGAGTCGCGAGTTCGGCCGTCCAGTGAACGGCGGGGCTGTCGAGCAGCGCGGTCACAGCTGTCGGACATCGAACACCCAGTTCTGCGAATGAACGACCCCAGGATTCAGCCCTCTCACAGAGGCCTGGATCGATGATGATCGCCGTGGCGGTCGGCTCGCTGTCCTCCAACCACGCTGCCACCAGTTCACGTGTCGCCAACTGCGCCTGCTGCCAGCGGGAGAGCAGAATGCGCACGCTGCGGGGCGGATCATCCTGCTCTCTGACAGCATCGAACGGAGGGTGAGCAGGCACCCACGCAGGCAGGCCTTCTTCGCTGTTCACCGGAACCTGCTCGTCGAGGTTGAGGCCGTGCACCCCCATGCGTGGGCTGCCCGGCTGACAGAGTTCATGCAGCGGCTTGAAGCGAGCCAGAGCGCGTAGCAGGCGGCAGCGGAGCGGCGAAAGGGTCGGCGGATGGTCGAGCAGGATGATTCCGTCCAGCGGTAGCAGGCCGAATGGAGGCTCGTCGGCTTCGAGCGCCTCGAGAGCGGTGACCAGCGCGTGCAGCTGCACATCGGCGTGCATCCCTCCGAGTCCGTCAGCGAGTCTGCGGATGACACGCCGGAAGGCGGACAGCCCCGGTCCTTCGAAAGCCGGTACATCCTGTTCGCGCAGTGTCCGATTCAGCGCGG
>JAKUTA010000010.1 GCA_022447885.1 Candidatus Poseidoniales archaeon
GGTCATCTCAGGCAACCTGCTGGGTGGCTGGTTCACCCTCGCGGGCATCGTGCTCGCACTCGGCATCTACCCGATCCTCGACGTTCTCCTGGGGAGCGCAAAGCAGCGCGGTGCGATCCCGACCGACGGCCGCCCGTTCGAGATCATCCTGCTGCTCGGCTCGCTGCTTCCGTTCTTCGGCCTCGCCACCCTGTTCTACCGCGCCACCTTGGACGGTTCCGCATGGACCACCTGGGCGGCGGCGTACTCCACCGGGATCGGCTCTGGACAGGGCATCATCGTCGCCCACGAACTGGGACACCGCAAGCCGAAGAGCGCTCGTTGGTGGCTGGCACGGGTGCTGCTGTTCAGCGTGCACTACACGCACTTCACCACCGAGCACAACCACAACCATCACCGTAACACCGCCATCCACGACGTCGACCCGGCCAGCGCCCCCTACCGCCGCGGGCTGTGGGTGCAGGTGGCGAGGACGGTGCCACTGCAGTTCATCTCGGCGGTGAGGATCCACCAACAGCGGGGCAAGAAGGGTGTGCGCAACCCTGTTCTGCAGGTGTTCGCGCTGCAGATCATCGCCGTCATCGTCGTCTGGCAGCTGCTCGGTCTGTGGGTCACACTGGCGTGGCTGGTGGCAGCGGTGTTCGCCATCTTCCTGCTCGAATACGTGAACTACATCCGCCACTGGGGGCTCAAGCGAGAGGCCGGGGAGCGCCAGACGTACATGCACTCCTGGCAGACCGAGGCGCGCTTGAGCCGTTGGGTCCTGCTCGAGTTGACCATCCATCCCGCGCACCACGTGAAGGCGAGCACACCGTTCTGGCAACTGCGACCATATGACGATGCGCCGACGCTTCCCGCTGGCTACTTCGCCTGCTTCTGGCCCTGCCTGTTCCCGCCGCTGTGGAAGCGCTGGGTAGGCAAGGGCATCCCCGAGGAACAGAGAGCCTGATTCTGGAACCCTCAACCGAGCGGGGCGCTCAATTGAGGTCGACGGTGGCCGTGAGCGAGGCGATCTCCATGCGGGCGTGCCGGTCGGCGATGCCCGCCTCCGCCGAGATGGTGAACACGCCGCTGTTGTTGCTCACGCTGATGTCCGTGAGCACGATCTCGACGCCGCGGTGCTCTCCGTGACGCATCAGGTCGTCGGCGGCGGACAGGGCGGCGGCTTCGCAAGCCGCATCCCAGTCATTGCCCGCGGCGACGAGGTCGGCAGTGCGGTTCTCCACGAGCGGCTGCCACACCACGATCACATCGCGGCTTGTGTCCAGCACCTCGCGGCTGCCCCCATCGTACGGCTCGCCGAGGCCAGCGACCGAGACACCGTACCACGCCATCGAGAGCAGCGAGAGCATCAGCACGAGACCGCTCGCCAACAGCATCTGGCCCGCATCACCGCGTTCACTCGAACGCATCAGGCTCCACCCCCGGTGTGCCACACCTGCACGCTGACGGTCCACACGACCCCTTGGTCATGCACCAGTTCATGCACGCTGAGTGTGCGCCCCAGCGGAGTGCTGCCTCCACCGTAGCGTGCCGTAGGACCTCCGTCACGGGCGACCCAGCAGTTGCCCTGCACCGTGGACGGCAGCGAGGAGAGGAGTTCATTACAGGCCAGATCGAGGTCTCCGGCAGCGAGCAGTTCACCCATGCGACCGGTGTGATTGGCGGAATCGACGGCAGCGGGAGCGATGACCTGCACGAGCGCATCCTCAGCGGCGAACTGCAGCGAGGCGTCAGAGGCGGGTGAGACCGGGTCAGGGACCTGGATCTGGATGATGAACGTCGCGGACATGAAGAACAGCCAGAAGAGCGTCAGCATCTCCAGCACATGCACCTGAGCACACACATCCGAGTGAATACCACGGTTGTCGAAACCTTCGGCATTCATCTATTCACCTCGCTAGGTGACGATGAACGGAGCCAGTCCGGGGTTCAGGCCATCGTCGAGCGGGACCCCGATGAGGTCGGGAGTGAAGCAGATGATGTTGAACGCCAGGATGGAGCAGATGAGCATCAACCCGGCGTGCTTGCACCCGCTCGACAGCCTACCAGTCGCCATCAGGCCGGCAATGATACCGTTGCCGACCGCCTGCGCGCCAACCCCGTAGAAGAACACCACGAGGAAGAACAGGGGGTCGATGGCGCGGATGACCATGTTACCGATCTGGGCGCTTTCCTCGCCGCTGTTCGACGAGGATATCGCCGGGATGAACACCTTGGAGAGCACGACGATGACGCCGAGGAAGACGAAGAACGAGGTCCAGATGACCGCGATGTACGACGCGATCGCCCGGATGCGCTCCAGTTCGAGGAACTTGATCTCGCGACTGTCGTTGGCGGCGGTCACGAGGATGTCGGAGATCTTGCCCCCGGCCTTGTTCGCCTCGTGGATGAGGCTGATGGCCCGTGTCACGAGCGGCGTTCCCACCCTGTCAGCGAACATGTCGAGCACGTCCTCGAACGCCACGTCCCACGACAACTGGTTGGACATCTTGCCCACCTCCTCGTTCAACGCCCCGTACTCTGAGGTGGCCAACGTTCTCACCGCCAGCGTCATCGACAGACCACCCTTCCAGAACTCGGCCAGGTCGCGCAGGAAATCCGGGAATTTCTGCTCCAACGCGGACAGCGTCTTCATCTTCCGGTCCCAGTAGATCGCTCCCGGGAAGACGATGAGCAGGAACCCGTAGCCGAAGAAGTTCACGAACAGCAAGGGACGCAGCTTCAGCGGTCCCACTTCCACCTCAGGACCGAGGAAGAACGAGGCGTTGTTCATGTAATTCGGGACACCGTCGTACGAGTCGACCTCGATGGTCAGCGAGAACGACTTCATGGTCGGCAGCCCGCGATCGAACTGCAGATGCACCTCCCATCCAGGAGCGGTCTTAGCATCGGGGATCACGATGCTGCATGGATTAACAGGGTCGCTCTCGGTAGGCTTCCAGTTGGTCACACTCTGTACCGTGAACGGGTTGAGCGGTACACCAAAGTCGTTCGGCTCCCATATGGTGACGCTGAAGGCGAAAGATTCGGCGGCCACCGCGTTGCAGGTCATGCGTAACTCGGTCTCGGGATGAGACAGGTTTCCCAGTCGGTTGGGGTTCATCCCCGGTACCTCGAACTCCTGACCCAGACCCGGCGGCTTCACCCCCGCCCAATCGATGACCCAGGTCTGTGTCTGCGGACGCTCCTTCGTCAGCCAGCAGGATTCGTTATCGGCGAAGTCGGGCGGCAGGTTGCTGTCGAATCCTTGCGCTCCGGACATGCTGCAGAATTTGTTCACGAACAACGGATTGCCGTTGGCCGGCTGGAAGATGAGGTCGGTGTTCACCGCCCAGAAGCCGAGGCATAACGCGCCGAGGAGGCCACCCGTGATGGTGATCGCCCAGAAGATCGATCGACTCCTGTCGCTCTTCGGCAGGTCGAGCTCGACGCGGATCTTCTCCTTCTTCCTGCGCCCCCGTCTGCGTGCCATCTGGTGTTCACCTCCTTCGCGTCTTCACATCTTCATCTCGTCGCTCATCATCCAAACGAGGATACCGTAGGCGATGTGGATGACGGGCAGCACTCCCATGACCACGCCGTAGACCATTTCCTCGGACAACTGGGCGCCGGAGCCGGACACCCAGAACATGATGACGAGCATCACGATGAGGAACAGCGGCATGGCGACGGCGACCACGACGTAGGATTCCGCCAGCATGGAGAGGGACTCGAGGAAGATATGCAGCCTTACCCGGTTCTCGCGCATGTAGTGCTCGGCGCGGTTGAGGAAGTAGAGCTTCAGGTTGCCACCCGAGGTGAGTGTGCCCACCATGCCCTGGAAGAACTCGGTCACCCACGGAGAGGCAGACCGTTGGACCGCCAGTTTCAGCGCGGTCACGAGATCCATCCCGAGCAGCGTCATGTCACGGTAGATCATCGAGGAGTCATAGGCGATGTCTCCGTAGATGTGCTCGTTCTCTGCGAGCGACTTGAATATCTTGTCAGGGGTGGAGTTGGCGGCTGCCATCGCTGCCGTGTAGGAAGCCACGTAGGGGAGGAACTTCTCCAACTCGTAGCCGCGCCTCTTCTTCTCGCGAAGGGCGCTGTTCATGAAGTGGCGGTAGGCCATATAGGGTATCAGGATACCACAGCCGAGAACCAACATCGTCTTCCACGATTCTTTGAACACCATGGTCCCGTACTCAGGACAAGCGCCGTAGGAAACAGTCTCTCCATCCGGCCCCTCACCGCTCCATTTTATCGACTCATCCACCATATTCGAGTTCCAGAACGCCCACTCGATGCACGGGATGACCGTTTCGGGGTCCTGCTGGTTCTCGTAGATGGCGATGCCTCCGATGAGTGGGAAGAACGCCAGCACGAGGATGACGACGCAGACGACGAACGTGGCGGCCGTACTCATGATCGAGGTCGCCTTGTAGACCTCAGGCATGATGCGGACGTTCGCCTGTGCCAGCAGTTGCTTCAACTCGCCATCTTCGCGCGCCTTCTTGCGCATGAAGCGACCGAGGACGATGTTCGAGAAGCGCTGCCATCCGGACAGCGTCATTCCTTCGAAGCGGGTCGGGGTTTCCTTCTCCTCTTTCTTCTTGGCCACTCCCGCTCCCCCTCGATGCCTCACTGGAGGCCGTCGACTCGAGCGAGGACAGCCTGTGGACGGACATAGTACTCCGTGATGATCTGGGCGACCTGATCTGATTTACGGATGTCGTTGAGCACCATCCAGTCGAGGATGCGCTTGCGCGTGCGCAGTTCGTTACGCATCTCATCCTGATCCATGTTGATCTTCACCATGATCTTCTCGAGCACGTAGGACTTGCCGCTGAAGTCGTAGTCATCGCGTATCGGATCCCACTTGAACACCTCGTTGGTGATCACCTCACCAGTGTGCGGGTCCACCCCAACGATCTCGACGGTCTGCTTGGTGCGGCGCACGCGCCGTCCGTTGATACGCGTCTGCATCTGGATGGACACCGCTTCCAGCGCCGGCAGCAGCACGCGCGGGATGTTGATCGGCTTGTTCTCCAGCCTGTGCACGAGCGCTGTGACCGAGTCGGCGTGCACGGTTGAGTAGGAACAGTGACCGGTGGCCATCGCCTGGAACAGCACGTACGCCTCCACGCCGCGGATCTCACCCACGATGATGTACTCCGGCCGCTCCCGCAGCGCCGCCTTCAACAGTTCGAACTCCCCGATCTCACCCTCGGACGACTCACCGCCGAATCCCTGTCTGGTAAGGCCAGGAATCCAGTTGGGTTGCGGGATGTTGATCTCACGCGTCGACTCGATGCTGACGATCTTCATCTGCCATGGAATGAACAGGCTCATCGCGTTCAGAGTGGTGGTCTTGCCGGACGCCGTTCCACCGACGAACAGCATCGAGATGCCCTGCTGGAAACAGATCCACATGTAGGCGACCATCAGGCTGGTCATGGTGCGGAAGGCGATGATGTCGCACGGCGAGAACGGGTCCTCACGGAAGCGCCTGATGCAGAAGGTCGAGCCGCGTGTCGATATCTCGTAGCCGAGCTTCATCACGATGCGGCTGCCATCCATCAGGGTGGCGTCGAGCAGCGGCTCGGCCACGGAGATGTGCTTGCCGCAGCGCTGGGCCAGCTTGATGACATAGGATTCCAATTCGTGGTCGTCCGGCCATGCGATGGTCGTCTCGACCGACTCGAACTTGCGATGGTAGGCGAAGATGGGGATGCCTACGCCATCGAGTGAGACGTCCTCCACGTTGGCGTCGTTCATCAGCACATCCATGCGGCCGTAGCCGATCAGGTCACGCTTCAGGTAGTAGAATATCTTCGAGCGGGACTTCTTGTTCACCCGCATGGAATACGACTTGATGATCTGGTCCATGGCGGCGCGCAGGTAAGCCACCGGGTCAGCATCGATCTCGGCGATGTCCGCGGTCAGCGAACGGACGAAGATGTCGAGAATCTCCTCGAACTGCTCCTGCTCCTTCTTCGTCAGGGGGGGCTCGATGACCTGGTAGAGGATGTTCAGAGTGCGCAGGTCACGCACGATTCGGGCGAAGGCGTGGGGAGGCAGAACCGGATATTTGTCCAGTTCCTCGTACTGCTTACGCTGCTGCTGACGCCGACGCCGTTGACGCTCGGGTCGTCCTCGCTTCTTCTTTCGTGCCATGGTTATACCTCCGGCCTAGCGTGTTGCGCACCCTTTCCACGTCGCTATAACCTTTGGTTATAGGAACCGGGCCGCGCTGACAGTAGATGACAACCGTATCTCGGTCAGTTCTCGAATGCTGCACGACCCCAGCGTCTGCTGAGCATCAACTGGAAGGCGAGCCCGAGAATGGTGATCGCCGCACTCACCAGCAGGATGCCCTTCAGTCCGCGAGCGGGGTCTGGATTGTCGTCCACCTCGACCAGTACCGCCGTCGTGGCGTTCAACCCCTGTTCGCGAACCTGCTCCCCCCAGTTCTCGTAGATGGTCATGTCACCTTGTGTGAACGACAGCAGGAACAGGCCGAGCAGGGGGACGATGGTACCGAGGTAGAACCAACCCATGATCGAGACATCGAAGATCGCCTTGTTGGGGCGCAGCCCCATCAGGAAGGCGGTCAGGCTGACGATGTAGACGGAGTTCGCCAGCATCACGATGAGCGCCGCGGGCAGCGCCCACACCTGATCGAGCATCACCCCCATGGCGATCAGGAACAGCACTGAGATCCACGTCGTGATNAGGAAGTAGACGACCACTTTGGCGCGCAGCAGTTGNGGCACCGACACCGGCAGCCCGTTGAGGAAGTCGGGAGGGTCCATCCCGTTCAACCACGAATAGAACTGGAAGCCGAAGAAACCGAGGAACGGCGCGTACGACAGCAGGTTGAACGGAATCGGGAAGGAGGCGAAGTCGACGAGCCACGCCAGCAGGAGCAGGAACAGCAGCGGCACGGTGAACGACACGAGCATCTTCACCAGCGTGCGACTGCGCCACAAGTCCACCAGATCCTTGGCGACGAGGATGCGCAGCGTCCCGCTGCCGAGGAACGGCAACCGCCTGTGGATCGGACCGTAGAGTTCCCTCTTCGACGACACATGCACCTCGAAATCAGCCGGAACGAGGTGCGAGCCGGCGAACGCCAACCCTAACGAGAGCGGCAAGGCGAGCAACGGGATCCAGTGCGCGTGGGTGAACTGGTAGTGCATCCCGAGAATCAGCATCTGCAGCGGCAGCACGTCCAGAGCGAACAGCAGCGCGGCGGCGATGGCGATGGCGGGAACGGTCCACGTCCAGTGACCACCACGACTGAACAGCGCCGAGCCGAGGAACGAGAGCGCCAGCCCTTGGGCCAGGGTTGCGGTCAGAGCGAAGAACACCACCGGCAGCGAGGCCCATACGAGCGGGGTGGACAGCCCGGAGTATGATTCGAGCAGGATGCCCATCGCCATCCCCGCGACCGTCGGGGTGAGCAGCAGGAGGATGTAGTAGCAGACCTCCTTGACATAGTAGGCGAAGTAGTTGGTCGAGAGGTCGAGCGGCTGCATCGCCGGTGAGGCGAGCAGGTAGTTCTTGCCGCCCGCCCGCTGCGACACCATCACGCGGCCGATGAACGCGAACGAGCCCATCGAGAGCGCGAACATGAACATCCCTGCGTGCAGGAAGAACTTGAGCTGGTCCCAGGAGAACGCCTGCTGCTCGGAATCCGGGTCGATGAGCACCTCTCCGGTGAGGAAGCGCAAGCCCACTGTGAGGATGAGCGAGAACAGCGCCAGCATCACGGGGAACATCAGGATGTTTCGCCTCTTGGCGAAGTCGACGTTCTGCCGCCACTCCTCGCGGAACATCATGCGGAAGGTGACACCGAAAGCCTGCTGAAGAGTTGGAGGTTCTCTGTTCTGATACGTCATCGCGGCTCATTCCTCCTCGTCCGGGAGGCCCCCGTCAGCCGCTTCGACAGGGGAGACCGACCCCCCGACCAAGCGAATGAACACGTCTTCGAGGGTCTCGTCCGGACTCTCCTTCAACTCCTCGATCGTGCCCGAAGCCAGCACATGCCCCTGATCGAGCACCGCCACCCGGGTGCACAGTCGCTCGGCCACTTCGAGGATGTGCGTGCACAGGAAGATCGTGCCACCATCGGCGATCATCTCCATCAGCAGTTCACGGCACTTACGCTGGTAGATCGGGTCGAGGTTGACGAACGGCTCGTCAAGGAAGAGCAACTTCGGTTTGTGGATGAACGCGCCGGCGAGCATCACCTTCTGACGCTGCCCCTTCGAGAGGTCCTTGCACATCGAGTCGCGCTTGTCGTTGATGCCGAACCAATCGAGCCAGTAGCGCACTTTTCCATCCACATCGTCAAGGCCGCGCAGACGAGCCACGAATTCGAGGAACTCCGCCGCTGTGAGGTATGAGGGAGGGGACTCCGACTCTGGAACGATTCCGACGTTCGCCTTCACCTTGCGCGCATTCTTGCCCACATCGATGCCGAGCACCCTGACCCCGCCGACGGTCGGCTGCAACTGTCCGGTGAGGAGTTTGATGAAGGTCGATTTCCCTGCTCCGTTGGGCCCGAACACACCGAAGAACTCCCCGGAGGCGACCTTCACGTTCAGCGGATGCAGGGCGACGAAGTCACCGAACGCCTTGCCTAGGTCACGCGCTTCCACGAGCAGACCGTCATCCTCATCGCCCAATCGCCAAGACCCTCCTGAGGCTCCGTCCACCCACAGGATTGACTTAGCCTGAACGGTTGGTCAGTTGCCGGTCCATTCAGGGTCTGAGCGGTCGAGGAACGCTTGGACACCGATCTCCTTGTCCTCGGTGTCGAACAGGGCGCAGAACTCGTCCCGCTCGAAGCGCACACCCTCGGAGAGGGGTCGTTCGAGCGCGGCGCGCACCGCCCGTTTGGCGACGCGGATGGTGTGCGGCGACTTGCTGGCGAGGTTGCGGGCGAGGGTCATCGTCACCTCCTCCAATTGCTCGGGAGGAAGCACATGGTTGACGAGGCCGACTCGGTGGGCTTCTGTCGCAGGCATCAGTTCGCCGGACATCACCATCTCCAGCGCCTTCCCGTAGCCGATCAGGCGGGCGAGCCGTTGTGTGGCTCCACCACCAGGAATCAGCCCGAGGTTGATCTCTGGCGTGCCGAACATCGAGCGTGTGCTGGCGAGGCGGATGTCGCATGCGAGTGCCAGTTCACAGCCGCCTCCGAGGGCGAACCCGTCGATCATGGCGATCGTCGGCTTGCTGATGTTCCACACCGCCGCCCACGGATCCGCCTTGAACGCCTTGCGGATCTGCTTGCTGTCCACGCCGACGAACTCGCTGATGTCCGCTCCGGCCACGAACGCCGGGGGCATGCTGCGCTCACCCTCTTCCGCTGTCGGCGGGGGGGCGCCGCGGATGATGATCACGCGCACTGAGTCGTTCTTCTCCACATCTTTCGCGGCGGCGATGATGGCGTCATTGACCTCGGAGTTGAGCGCGTTCAACTTGTCCGGCCGATTGATCGTCCAGACGGATATGCCCGGACCGTCCTCCGCATCAGCGTCGAGCGAAACGTGTTGCACGAGCAGCACTTCATCGTCGCCCATGCCAACAACCTCGGTCAATCACCGATCTCGTCACGCATCTCATCCAACTTCGACTGTGCACCGGTCGGCGGCGGCGGCAACGGGAGACCATCCGGTGGCGGTGGCAGGTCGGGAAGTGCTTCCACCCCGTCCTCCAGTTCCGAGGCGGCCACATAACCCTCGTCAAGCGGCACACGCACCTTGAGCACGCGCGCCGCGTCGAGGCGTACATAGGTCGCTCCATACGGATGACCCGGCGCAACCTTCTCCGGCTCGTCGAGCACCTCGAGGCCGTGCCCCGGTCGGCTCAGCAGCGCCAGCAGGTCCTCACCCTCGTCATGCTTCGCCCACATGCGGGCCGCCGACGCGCGGATGTCCGCCAGTTGGCCGCGGCGGCGCTTCTCGATCCTGTCCTTGATCGCCTCCCGCTTGTCCCGCCGAACATCGATGAACTCCTCGATGTCCGCCTCTTCAAGTGACTGCGCATCGACATCTACGACATATTCCTCGGCAACGTGTATCTCGTCCTCGATGGCTTCCTCGTCGAGAACGACCACCTCCTCCTCGTCCTCTTCTTCAGCGGAGTCTTCGGCTGATTCAGCCTTCGCCAGCTTGCGGCCTCGCCGTGTGCCTGCGTCCTCCTCCTCGACGACCGGTTCGGGAACGTCGATGCTGACGCTGGCACCAGTTTCAGTGGCGGGGGTGGCCGAGCCCGAGCGCCTCGAGCGCCCCCGCTTGCGGCTTTTCCGCTTACCTCCGGTGAACAGCACGAGGCCGAACAGGACGAGCAGGCCACCGGCGAAGGTGAAGTTGATGCGCGGGTCCTCCCATTCGCCGCTCATCATCAGGTAGAGGCCGGCCCCTAGTACCAGCGCCAACACCAGCAGCACACGGCCGAATGAAACCACGCTTACCTCTCCAACGGATTGCAACTCCACATCCGCTTTGATGCTGACGGCGTTTTCGGTCGTCAGCCTATCTGTAGCACGAGTTGCTCGTATGCCCGGGTACGGTGGCTTGAGCGCCCCTTCTCCTCGGGCGACATCTGGGCGAACGTGCGGCCATCCGCGCCTGACACATCCGGAATGAACAGCGGGTCGTAGCCGAAGCCATGCTCACCGCGCGCCTCCTGCGCTATCTCACCAGTGCAGTTTCCCTCGCCGATGAGTAGACGTTCGCCGTCCCACATCGCCGCACAACAGCCGAACAGGGCCGTGCGCTGCTCCCTGCCCTGTAGCAATGTCAGGATTCCGTCAAGACCGAGTTTTTCGAGCACCGAGGACGAATAGACACCTGGGAAGCCCCCCAGCGCGTCGATGAACAGGCCTGCGTCCTCGACGAGCAGCGCAGAGTCCGCCATGCCTGCACCCGCGAGAAGCGCCACACCCTGGCTGATCTTGGAGCGGGCGACCGTGACGAGGTCGTCCGACTGCGGTTCGATGATCTCCGGGGGCTCGCCGTTGATGAGGAACTGCTCGACCGTGAAGCCGAGCGGTTCGAAGTAGTGACGCGCCTCGGCGAGCTTTCCGGGATTCCCGGTCTGGAACAGCAGTTGTCGCCGCCCTGCACTCGCTTCCATGCTCTCACCCGTGATAGCGCACCCGTGTGCGGATCTGCTCGAAGCGGGTGAGGACCTCGGCCGCGCTCGCCAACTGCTCGGCAGCGTGGTCGACGACTCCTGCGGCTTCTGCCATGGAATACCCGGAGAGCACCTGCTCCATCGCGTCCGCGTGCTCAGGGTGGCTGGCGGAGAGGCACTCATGCAGCACCTGCAGGTCGATTCCGAACCGCTCCACCTCGGTGGTCCAGCGCGCAAGACCAAAGTCGATCAGCGAGATTCCGGAGGTCGGGTCCCAGAGCAGGTTGTTCGTGGTCAGGTCACCGTGAGCGGCGCCCTGCGCGTGCAAGTTTCGGATCGCTGTCCCGGCGGCCCCCAGCATCTCAGGGATCGACGCGGCTGCGGCAGGGTCGCGCAGACATTCGATGAGCGGACGACCCGGGAGACGCTCCTGCACCATCCAACCTGATCCCATGTCGAGGGCGAGCACGTGCGGCACCGGAAGGCCGGCGATCGTCAGCCGTTGCAGTATTCTGGCCTCGGCGGTCATGCGGCTCTTGGTGAGCCGGGCGTCGAGGTCGGGGTGCCGCCAGGCGCGCGGCCTGCGCTCCTTGCGGACGGCGGGACGCCCGAGCCAGAGACCGGCGTCGACAACCGCCTCGGCGCCCACGTGCAACCTGCACTCCTTCTCCCAAACCTGCATTCTGGACCCTCGCACGCCGCTGCGTCGAACCGCGGACAGCAGATGGGTTCAAAGCGGTGGCGACATCAGCCTGTACGAGGATTCGTCCATGGCGATGCCCTTGCCGCAGGTGACCTGTGAGGTAGACTTCGCGGCCGAGCTCGCGTCCGAGGAGGAACTCAGGCAGCGCATCCTCGCCGCCAAGGAAGAATTGGGTGACAGGCTGCTGATACTGGGCCATCACTACCAGCGTGACGCGATCGTCGAACACGCCGACGAGACCGGCGACTCGCTCCTGTTGTCGCGCCTCGCAGCCGCCAGCGACGCAGAGTGGATCGTCTTCTGTGGCGTCCACTTCATGGCTGAGTCCGCTGACATCCTCACCCGCGACGACCAGGTCGTGATGATGCCCAACATCCGTGCTGGCTGCGCGATGGCTGACATGGCTGACCTCGCCGACGTCCAGCATTGTTGGAACGAACTCATCGACGGCTTCGGTCTGCTAGATCCTGCGGTGCGGGATGACCCTGATGAGCCGGCCCCTCCCGGAGAGGCGTATCTCGTGCCTGTGACCTACATGAACAGCAGCGCGGACCTCAAGGGGTTCGTCGGTGAGCACGGCGGAATCGTCTGCACCTCGACCAACGCCCCAGGCGTGATGAGGTGGGCTCTCGAGCGGGCGGGCGTGGGGGGCAAGGTGCTCTTCTTCCCCGACCAGCACCTCGGTCGCAACACGGCTCTGAAGATGGGCTACCAGGAGTCCGACACCGCCGTCTGGAACCCGATGTTCGACTCTGACTGGGATGTCCTGCGCGACGCCACCTTCGTGCTCTGGCACGGCTACTGCTCGGTGCACCAGCGCTTCACCACTGAACAGATCGACGCTCTGCGCGAAGCAGAGCCGCACGCGCTCATAGTCGTCCACCCGGAGTGCGAACGGGGCGTTGTCGACGCGGCTGACCACGTGGGTTCGACCGAAGGAATCCGCAAGTTCTGTCAGGATGCGCCCGCAGGGTCGGTCATCGGCGTGGGCACCGAGGTGCACCTCGTGCGTCGGCTCGACTCTGAGTACATCGACAAGGACATCCGCTGCCTCGACCCGGGTGTCTGTCCCTGTTCGACGATGTACATGATCCACCCGTCCTACCTCGCCGACCTGCTGGAGAACATCATCAAGGGTGAGCTCCCCAACCGCATCGAGGTCCCCGAGCAGATCGCTCACGACGCGGTGCTCGCGCTGGACCGCATGCTCGACATCGACGCCTGAACTCGCTACTCTTCTTCGTCGCGAGAGCCGTTCTCACGTTGCCGCTGCAGAGACCAAGCCACCAGCAGTGGAATCATCAGGATGGTCACGAGTTGCAGGATACTCGACGAATAGGGCTCGAACGTCTCCCCCAGAGTGTGCACACGCACCTCGGGCGGCTCGTCCCCATCGCCCTCCTGCAGCCAGGCGATGTGTCCCTCCATCACCTGGGGTGATGTCTGGTTGACGGTATCCTCACCATGCAGGCGGTAGGAGCGGTTCTCCGAGATGACGTGGAAGCGCACGTCCCAGTCGAGCGTGTCCACGGTCGGGTCGAGCGAATTCAGGAACTGCTGGTGCTGCCAGGCGACGTGGCCGTATCCGAGGCTCGGCGCCGCAACGGGGAACAGGGGGTCGCCCAGGATCCGCTGCTCACCCGTG
>JAKUTA010000100.1 GCA_022447885.1 Candidatus Poseidoniales archaeon
CCTCGAGACGCATGCGCACTATCCAACCTGTTCCGTAGGGGTCGTCATTGATCAGTTCGGGAGCGTCATCGAGCGCCTCGTTGACAGCACTCAATTCTCCTGAAAGCGGTGCGAAGATCTCGCTCACGCTCTTCACCGACTCCACGCTGCCGAACACCTCACCCGCCGACACGCTGGCGCCCACCTCGGGCAGCTCGACGTAGACGATGCCCGTCAGCGCGTCCTGTGCATGGTCGGTGATGCCCACCACCACCTCGTCACCCTCGAGCCTCACCCACTCATGCTCCTCGGTGTAGCGCAGGTCCTCGGGGATGTCGCTCATCGAATCTCAGTCGCCCTCGGAGCGCGGATGCGGCACAATCCTTTCGCTGGCGTGAAGTGCCGGTCATTCCTCTTCTCCGACGTGCTGTTCGAGCAGTCCTCGCTCGAGATCGGCCCAAGCATCTCCCAGACGATCTTCGTCGCTCGCGTCCACCTCATCCGTGAACATGAGCTCCCGCAGTCGTTCTTCGTCCTCGCTGGGGAACAGAGCGGACAGCGGCGTGCGCAACCCGCGCATGTACTGCAGGTGCAGCATGCCCGCGAGCAGCAGGCAGGCGATCGTGCCACCCGGCAGCAGCCAGCCGAAGTCACCCGACGCGATGCATGGATCGGGCCCGAGGTCCTCCTCAGGAGGGCATTCGGCGGGAGGGAGTCTCCCGTCCTGCAGGCTGAAGGCGGTGGCCAGGAGCAGCGCCAAGCCCAGTCCGAGCAACACGCGGCTGGCGATGCGCGCTGGTGCCTGCATGGGCTTGCGAGCCAACGCCGACGCATCAAACCCACGCATCAATCCGGAGTGGCGTGAGCATGGCACCCGTCAAGTGACAGCGGCTCAGTAGGTCTCTCGGATGATTTTGTGGATCTTGTATGGCAGCAACGCCCGGTTGACCGGCGTCACCTCTAGAATTCGAGCGTCATCCCGCCTGCGGATGTCCTGTAGCAGCGGGTGGCGGCTTTTCTTGTGCAGCGTCAGCACGGTCGGCTTGTCCACCTCCAAGGCAGCACGCACGGTGGCGACGAACGCATCGGACTCCACAGAGAACTTGCCCACCTCGTCGACCACGATCACCTCGCATTCATCCATCGCCTCTTGCAAGGCAGGAACCGCGACTCTGTCGAGGGCGTCGGGGTCGATACCGAATCCGAGAATGCGTAATCTGGAATCGATGTCCCTGTGGGCCATCGTGGCCGCTTCCTTGGAGCGGAAGTTGATGCACGAGTATCCGACCCTGTCGTGGTCGTCGAATATCGGCTCTGTCAGCATCCCTCCGATGATCTTGTGTTCACTGGGATTCTCACCGCGGCTGCGCAGTTCCTTTTCCCGATCATCCTGCAGCATCTGCACCACTTTCAGCATCACCGCGCTCTTTCCGCTGCGCGGCAGACCGGTGATGCCGATCTTCGGATGAACGCCCACTCTGACCTCTCCTTTGGTGTGGCATCGATGTATGCTGGATGAATGCCTAACCAACGATGTAGGAGGCCCGATAAAGAGATATGCCCTAAAAACGCCGTTTTCCGCTCTCCGGTCGAATATTTCCGCTCTCCGACACCTCAGGCGAGGTTGGAGGGAACCTGCATCTGCACTGGTGGCAGGGGCAGCAGTTCCAGTTCGTAGTTGTTGACGTTGTTGTTCGCCGCCCACGCTCTGGCCCAGGCGTCGAGCTTCTCCGAGTTCAGCAGTTCGCACAGCCATTCGAGTGCCTCATCCAACCCGCCGAACTCCGCTGTCAGCAGCTTGAGGACGTCATCCGGAATCTGCAGGTGGTTGACCGAGTTGCCGAGCACGCATCTGGCCGGCAGCACGATCCAGCGCAGACGCCGAGTCTGCTGGGCGTTGACGATCGCCTGGCAGGCGAGGCGGGGGTGATCAGACGGCTGCAGCGGTCCGCACCACTTCGCCTGCTTGCGCTCGGGCGCGGTGCTCGGGACGCTCGAATCGAATGCTGGGTGCTGCAGCCAGACGTTGCTCTCATCGTTGCGGAAGTGGATGCCGCGCACGAATGGAGCACCGCGGCTGCCCTTGCGCCACGGCTTGATGTCCGCCGACCAGTTGGTCTGGTCGATTTCTCCGACACGGACCCTCACCCTCTGGGATTCACCCGCCAGCCAGTGTCCCTCCTCGGCGAGGCGGGGCAGTTCAGCGAGTTCATCGATGGTCTTCAGCAGCCGGTCACGTTCGAAGCGGTCCGCAGGCAGTCTCGGAACCGACCAGTCTGCCCTGCTCCATCGCTCCCAGCGTTCGCGGTCGAGCACGAGGCGCGGCACCGATGGGTGCAGCCCACGAACGTTACACAGGTCGTCGAATCCGGCAGGCCCGTAGGAGATCATGTCCTGGGTCTCTCCGCCTACCGTCAGCCCGAGAACCAGCACACCTTGGGTGACCCCGGCGAACAGCCGAGCCGACTCTGGGAACGACCAGATGCTCGTCCATTCGTGCTCGGTGACCAGCAGGTTGCGCAGCGGGGCACTGCTCTGCTCGCGCAGCAGACTGTCCGGCACGATCATGCGGATACGTCCACCAGCGCGGACCAACTGCAGACTGCGCTCAAGGAACAGACGGTAGAGATTCACGTTGCCTCTGAGCGTGGAGAAGCGCAGCGATCCGTCCTCCTCGCGCAGGCCGCGGAGTTCCGCCCCCAGCTCCTTGCGCATGCGACTTCCCTCAGGATGCCCGCGGAACCTGTCCTTGATGCGCAACCAGGGCGGGTTGGTGATCAGCAGTCGTGGCTCCTCCTCCCACGGCCAGTCGCCGCGCAGGGTGTCACCCCTGCAAAGCACCTCTGCGAGGATCTCCTCCACCTCACTGCGCGCCATCATGCCCGGTTCCGGGTCATCGTCGAGAGCGGCCAGCCCATAGCGCACCAGTGTCAGGTGCAGTCGGCGCAGGGTGGCGGTGGCGGCAATCCCACAGACATCGTAGAGTTGCATCTTGGAGAGCAGGGCCCGTGTGTCGGCCAGTCGCTCATCAGCATCGAACTCGGATGACGCCCTCGCGTGCCAGCGGATCAGGCGTGCCGGGAACAGGCCGCCACCTACAGCTGGGTCGGCGAACGGCAACGGGATTCCGCTGCGGGTGCGGATTCCAGCGGCGATCTCAGCTTCGGTCTCTTCATCGACCTCGACCTCCTCCTCCTCCTCTCTGAGGTTCAACTTGTCGAGATGCATCCGGAATCCAGGTGGCAGCGCGTCCAGCGATACGTTCGGCTTCTGGTTCCCGTTGACGCTGCTCGGAGGGATGTCCTGTCTCAACTCGGCGGCGATGACCGCATCGGCCAGCCGCGTCGGTGTCGGGTGGGCGCCGCGGGGGCTGCGACCATCGCTCTCGGCGTCGTGACGACAGAGCAGATGGTCGAACACGTGACCGGGATCGGTGAGCAGGCTTGCGGGTAGAGTGGGCCAGTGGGGGGGCAGCATGGCAGCCACGGGTTGACTGTGGCGCAGTGCCTTTTCCCAAGCTGTCAGCCAGGTGTCGATCTGCTCCAACCGCGAAGGGCATTCACGGTCGAGTCGTGCGTACCAGCCGCTGACATTTCCAGACCGCATCCCTCATCCCCAGAACGCCCGCGCGCCGCCGCTCGGTATGAATCGTTCGCCCGCGGGGGCGCACGTCCACATGCGCGCGCGCGAGGAGAAGTCCCTCGGGCAGGGATTCTTCAGTACTCCGAGACAGGGAATCGGGCAGCCTGTGTTCAGTCTGAGTCAGGTTCACCGAGAAGCAGTTCGTCGCCCGGGATTTCCAGTTCGAGCAACCGGCGGCCGCGCGCCAGCCAGGTCCAACCCTCGGTCACCCAGTCGTAGAGTTTGTCGAGCACATCGGGATCGATGTCGACGAGGTTCGCCATCCGCTCGAGCACGACGATCTCCTTGGGATGGTACTCACCGTCGGCGGCCGCGAGCAGCACTGAATCCCTGAGCGCGAGGCGCAGCGTGTGGTCGGAGATACCATCCACCACATTTTCGAAGTCAGGTGGATTGCGCAGCGCCCTGCGCATGATCTCCCGCTCCTCCGGGCGCAGCATCGCCCGCCCCATGAACGCCTCGAGCGCCGCTATCTCCTCGCGAACCAGCGCGCCGTCGGCGTTGGCCAGCACGGTGAGCAGCTCGATGTAGCGCGTCTTCTCATCCGGGTCGAGGATGTCGATGGCGTCGGGGAGCATGCCGCTCATGCCGCGGCCCCCTCATTCCACATTCAGCAGGTCGAGCCCTTCCTGCATCCAGTCGTAGCCGCGCATCACCCAGTCGAGCAGGTCGTCGACCACCCCCTCATCCATGCCGATACGCCGCGCGATGCGCTCCAGCACGAGTTGCTCCTCCTCGTCGATCACTCCATCGGCCGCCGCCATCAGCGCAGCATCCCGAAGAGCCAGCCTGCTGGACACCTCCCCGAGGCCCGCGAGGCACTCGTCGAGTGTGGGTGGATTGTTCAGGTATGAGCGCACCTCCTTGCGCTGGCGAGGTGAGAGCAGGGCGGTCCCCAGCCGCTGTTCGAAAACGGCCATCTCGTCGATGGTGATCTCGTCGTCGATGCGCATGATGTAGGCGAGCAACTTGGCGTATGCGAAGCGTTCGTCTCGCGGCAATTCGTGCAGCGTGTCGGGGAGCATGGCCGGGGCAGAACGGGAATCCATAACAACCCTGCGCTGAAACAGATTGACGCCACGTTCTCAATCGTCTTGGGTTTCTACATCGGACGGCTTGCCCGTCAGTGTGTCTCGCAGAGCAGCATTGTCCGTCTGGATCGCCTCGAGGATCTCGTACTTCACGCCCAGTTTGTCTGCCAGGACTTTCAGTGCCATCGAGTCCTTGGGCAGGCACTTGCCGCCGAACCCGCGGTGGAGCCCGAAGATGGGGTCCATGTGGCTCGGGCCGATCGGTTGCGCCTGCTCGGCGGTGATGATGTCGGCGACCGCGTACCAGTCCTCTCCGAGAGCCTCGCAGATGTCGTACATCTGGTTGGCGAAGATGACCTTGACGGCGTAGAAGGTGTTCTTCGTGTACTTCACCAGTTCCGCCTGTGTCGGGGTGACCTGGAAGGTCTGCTCCTTCTTGAGAACCCCTGCTTCCCTGTGCTGCTGGAAGACCCGTTCCGCCACGTCTGCATGGTGGGTCCCGCACACGAGGATGTCCTGGTTGCCGAAGTCCTCCAAAGCGCGCCGTTCCACCAGGAACTCAGGCGAAGCGGCGAGCTTGAGGGGCGAGTATTCGGCGGGGTAACGCTGGGTGGTGCCGGGCACGACC
>JAKUTA010000101.1 GCA_022447885.1 Candidatus Poseidoniales archaeon
GCGCACCTCCAAGCCGTGCGCCATGCTGTGGCGGTCTACCAGGCGCAACTGGAAGTTGCTCAACTGACCGTGGTCCAACTCGAACTGCAAAGTTGACCTGAGGTCAGCGAAATGAGTGTCAGGATCGAGGTCGAGAGTTCTCCATGGCTGGCCGGCTCCCACGAGTGCACCTTGCTGAGGTTCTGGATCCAGAATCGCATCGGCCACTGGATGCCGGCTCGACATCAACCTCCCGCGCACGAGGTCCCGATGTGCAGGCAGGTCGCGGTAGCGCGGATAGCCGCCATGCAGTTCGTCCGCCCCTTGGCCACACAGTCCCACCTTGACATCGCGTGCCATGTTCTCGAACAGCGGCTGGAAGAAGAGCACGGAGATGTCGAGGTCCTCGCCGTGCCAGGCGAGTGAGGGGAGGCTCTTCCAGAACGAGTCCTCCTCGAGCGTGCTCGTGTGATGGCCGAGGTCGAGGGCGGCGACTACATCCTCGGCGGCGCGATAATCCGGATGGTCCTCGCTCTCAGTGACCGTCCAGCATTCCGGAACCGGTTTTCCGGCAGCCTTCGCCGCCCGATGAGCCAAACCTGCGACCATGCTGGAGTCAAGACCACCGGAGAGGATGATGCCGAGCGGCACGTCGGACATCAGGCGGTCCTCGACCGATTCGCACAGGCTGTCGAGCAACCCAGCCGCATCGGTTCCAGGATTCCAGTTGGCTTCCGGCTTCACCTCATCACGCGAGTAGCGGGCCACCCCGGTGAGCACAGCCATCCCGGATTCGTCGAGCCGCCACGTCTCGACCGTGCCCGGCCGAACCTGAGCCACCCCTGCGAACAGGGTCGTCTCATCGAGGGGGTACTCGTAGGCCAGTCGGGCCACCATGGCCGCCTCATCCATCATGGGCTTGTATTCCGGATGGTGGCGGAACGCCTTCGCCTCCGAGGCGAACAGCAGGGTTCCCCCATCGGTCTGCGTGCGCAGCAGCGGTTTGACGCCCAGCGGGTCGCGACATAGGATCAGTTCGCGGTGGCGCGCATCCCACAGAGCGAATCCCCAGATTCCATCCAGCCGCTTCACCCACTCGACATGCCGGGCTGCCTCACCACCTCCTTGCGCAGCTCCGCGAGCGCGGTTCACCCAACCGACGCGGACGCCCTTCGAGGCCGAACCAGGAGGGGTTGTCGGGGCTGGAATCGCTGCCGCGTGCGCCGCCAGTATGGTCTCGGCATCACCCTGCGTGCGCCAAGGATATGCTTCCCCTGCCGCCCGTAGTGGGACCTGGTTGTAGATCTCCCCGTTCTGCACCAGCCAGCAGCCATGTTCCGAGCCGATCGGCTGGTCCGATGATGCCAGGTCGACGATCGAGAGTCGCGAATGGCCGAGAGCACAGTCGTCGTCGGCCCACGTACGAATGCCATCAGGGCCGCGATGCTCCAGCGAAGCGACCATCCTGTGCACCAGGTCAGCATCCCCGCCCCCCAGCGAACCAGTGATGCCGCACATCGAACCATTCGAGTGGGCGCTCGCTTTCAAACCCTGCACGGGAAAGTGAGCGGCAGAGCATCACCAGTAGACGACGCCGATGATCAGGGTGGCGATGAGCGCGATGGAGTAGGCCAGCATGTAGAGGCTCTGCGGGGGGGCGTCGTCGTGGACATTCTCCTCCGTATCCATCAGGTCGTCCACCTGAAAACGGATTGTAAAGGTATTGACTGCGCCAGCAGGAAGCACGGCAGCGCGCGGGATGGAGTGCAGACTCAGACGATCCACGGGTGCAGCAGGAGCAGCAGGGTGAGCGGGACGAGCACCATCATCCCGTTATCATCGATCCAGCGTAGGCGGGGCCACTCTGCGGCGACGGTCACCGGAGCCATCAGCAGAGCAAGCCAGATGGGGGTGCCGAGCCAGAATCCGCAGCCCACCCAGACCAGCGCGCATGCCACGACCCCAGCGACGGCGACCGTGCGCGGGGCGGCATCAGCGCGGCGCAACTCGCCCATCAACGGATCGACGAAGGTGAGCGACCAGATGAGCGGGACTCCGTATGCCGCCCCTTTCAGGCCGCCTTCAGGTGCGATCAGCAGAACCAATCCCACACTGATCGCACCCCAGGCGAGCGCGCTGATCTGATGCGCCTCGTATTCCCTCTGCCCCACGATGGTGATCCCGGTCTTGAGACGGACCGCCTCGGCTGTGATGAGGATGAGAACGACCGCGCTGGCGAACTGGGGCGGTGTGATCCCGAAAATATCAGAGATGTGTTCGCCATGCCAGTAGTAGATCAATGGCAGGATCGCCATAGCGAGGTGAACCGCCCTGCGGAACAGGTGACCCCCCATTCCACCAACGCTGTGCTTCACATGGTCGGGCTCGTAATCATCGGGTTTCAATACAAGGTCATTTATCATTCAGCCCCCCCCTCTATAGAATGTTTCAACTATATCTGACACGCTCGTGTCACCAGACTCCAGCCGGTCGAGCAGTTCGTCGAGATCTTCTCTCGTGAGCAGGGCCGCTTCCCATTCAGACAACAGGCGCTCGCGCCAGCGAGCGCGCTGGGCGACGCGTGCTGGACCAAGTTGCCCGAGTGCGCTCACCAGTTCGGGAATGCCCGTGCCCTCGAGCGCTGATACGAGCAGCACCGGAGGAGCCTCGCCGGTCAGTTCGAGAGAACCACGGATCTCTTCGGCGAACCTGTCAGCGCCGTCCAGATCCGCCTTGTTCACCGCCACGATGTCCGCCAGCTCGAGCAGGCCGGCCTTCTCCGCCTGGATCGAATCGCCCCGCGCCGGACCCTCGACCAGCAGCACCCGGTCGGCCACGGCCACGATCCTGACCTCAGCCTGACCAGTGCCCACCGTCTCGACGACCACCCGGTCATATCCGCAGTCGAGCAGCGCCTCCGCCATCGCAGCGAGCCTGACCGGGAGACCTCCCGGCTGATTGCGCGTGGCGACCGAACGCACGTAGACCTCGTCGAGGTCGTCGGCGGCCTGCATGCGGATCCTGTCGCCGAGCAGGGCGCCACCGGTCACCGGTGACGAAGGATCGATCGCCAGCACCGCAACCCGCTCGCCTGCAGCCGCCCATTCGTGCAGCAGTCTGTCTACGAGGCAGCTCTTGCCGACTCCGGGTGATCCGGTCACACCGAGGATGCGGCCATCTTCCGCACGTGAACTGAACCCGAGTTGAACCCCGTTCGCCTCGCCGGTCTCGATCAAGGTGAGCAGGCGAGCCAATGACCTGCGGTCACCAGCCTTGGCGGCGGCGTGAGCAGTTTCAGCGTCCATCAGACAGCCCCGGTCCCTTGCCAAGTCCAGTCTCCGCCTTCTCCAACCCCACTCGGCTCACCGGAGGCGCGTCGAGCGCTGACCTCAGAGACGAACGCGAGCATCTCCTCGATGGTGGTCCCTGGGCCGAAGATGGCGCGGATGCCCGCCTCGAGAAGTGGGGCGCGGTCCGCTTCGGGGATGATGCCACCGCCGAACACCACCACATCGACGAGTTCAGCCTCGACGAGCAGAGCGCAGACCCGCGGGAAGAGGAAGTCGTGTGCTCCCGAAAGGCTGGACAGCCCGAGCAGGTCAGCATCCTCGTCCATCACGGTGCGCACTATCTGCTCAGGTGTGCGCCGCAATCCGGTGTAGATGACCTCGTGTCCGCCATCGCGCAGCGCGCGGGCGACTATCTTGGCGCCGCGGTCGTGGCCATCGAGACCCGGCTTGGCGATCACGATGCGCAACGGGGTGCTCACGGCCGCATCGAGTCGCCTGACCCCCTTCAATTGAACGACGGCTTCCCCGTTCTCCATGCTGTTCAGCGTCACCGTAGGTGACGCCAAGACAATAAACGGCACGCAGTTGTTCGAATCAACGATTGCATGGAAGAGAGTGAGGACAGACTCAGTGACCTGCGCCGCCGCAAGTCCCAAGCTGCGGCGGGGGGCGGCTCGGCTCGGGTCGATGCGCAGCATGCAAAGGGCAAACTGACCGCTCGTGAACGTCTCGAAGTTATGCTCGATGAGGGCTCCTTCCAGGAGATCGACCCGCTCGTCGAGCACCGCTGCCGCGATTTCGGCATGGACCAGAACGTCATCCCGGGGGATGGCGTGGTCACGGGCCACGGGACGATCGACGGCCGGCCGGTCTACTGCTATTCACAGGACTTCACGGTCTACGGCGGTTCACTCGGTGAGATGCACGGCCTCAAGATCTGCAAGGTGCTCGACATGGCGCTCAAGACAGGGGCACCGGTGATCGGCCTGAACGACAGTGGTGGCGCGCGCATCCAGGAGGGGGTGGCGAGCCTGGGCAGTTATGCTGAGATATTCTTCCGCAACGTGCAGGCGAGTGGCATCATTCCACAGATCAGCGTCATCATGGGTCCGTGCGCAGGCGGTGCGGTCTACTCACCGGCGATCACGGATTTCGTCATCATGGTCGACAAGACAGCGCACATGTTCATCACCGGCCCAGAGGTCATTCGCACTGTCACCAACGAGGAGGTCACGTTTGAGGAACTGGGAGGTGCGAGCACACACGCCAGCAAGTCCGGGGTGACCCACTTCACTGCGTCCGATGACGAAGATGCCCTCCTTCTGGTTCGCAGGTTGGTGGGGCACATGCCGCTGAACAACCTCGAGACGTCGCCGATCCGCCCATGTTCCGATCCTGTTGACCGCAGTTGCGACGCACTCAGCGACATCATGCCGGAAGATGCTGACAAACCCTACGATGTGCTCGACGTCATCACGGAGATCGTCGACTCCGGCGAGTTCCTGGAGTCGCAGCGCGAGTTCGCCGCCAACATCGTGACCGGCTTCGCTCGTATCGGGGGCCACTCGATCGGCGTCGTGGCCAACCAGCCACAGGTGCTCGCCGGCTGTCTGGACATCGACGCGAGCGTCAAGGCGGCGAGGTTCGTCCGCTTCTGCGACGCGTTCAACATACCGCTGCTCACCTTCGTGGACGTTCCCGGATTCCTGCCCGGTGCCAGCCAGGAATGGGGTGGCATCATCCGTCATGGTGCCAAACTCCTGTTCTCGTACTCGGAGGCGACCGTCCCGAAACTGACCGTCATCATGCGTAAGGCGTACGGCGGCGCATACGACGTGATGTGCTCCAAGCACATCCGCGGCGACTACAACATCGCCGGGCCGACCGCCGAACTGGCGGTGATGGGGGCGGATGGGGCGGTGCAGATCATCCATCGTCGGCGCATCGAGGAGGCGGCCAATCCCAGCCAGGA
>JAKUTA010000102.1 GCA_022447885.1 Candidatus Poseidoniales archaeon
GATTCGCAGGTCGCCGCACTCCCGAGTCCAGCGTCACCCGCTGATGGTCCTGACCTGGTTGCCTCAGCTGCATATGGGCTCGGGCCGGTCGGGGTGACGCGCAGCGAAGGAGACCGGCTGGTTCTGGACGGTCGCTGGCTGCTCGCCGCCCAGCACCTCGCGGCGTGGCGGCTCCTGTTTCGGCCGGGACTCGCTGAATCCCTGCCGGAGCTCAGCGATGCTGTCGAACATCTCGCAATGATGTGAGCGTGGCGGCGAGCGGTTCAAAGGCCGTGAACGCGGAGGCATCTGTGATGCCTCGCACATGTGGGTCGGCGCTCCTGCTGTCGCTGCTGATGCTTTTGGCCAGTCTTGCGCTGCTCGCGCCTGCCGTCACGGCTGCCACCAAGGAGGAATCCCCGAACTTCTCGCAGCCTGTGGCGGCCGACCGGTTCGCAGCAGGGTGGCAGGTGCTCACACTGTTGGATTCGCAGAATGAACAGTACGACGCTCGCATCTACTACCCGGCGGGATCGGAGGGCGAAGGTGTCGTGGTGGACTGCGCTTGGTCGCCCTATCCTTGGATTGCCTTCCACGCTGACGAGGGGGAGGGGGAAGACGACTACTCGTGGATCGGGGAGGGGCTCGCCAGAGTTGGATACATCGTGCTGACCATCGAGGAGCATCGCGCCGGAGACAATGCATGGAATGCAGTCTTCGACCACTGGGAACTCATTGCTCGCATGGGCAACATGAACTACACAGGGGGCCTGAATTCCGACCCGCAGGGAATCCAAGGCTGCATCGACATGGACCACTGGGGAATAGGTGGACATGGACGAGGAGCCGCGCTCGCCGCCGTCGTCCAGGGTCGTTGGGCAGCACTCGACAGCAGCGGTGTTCGGCAGCCACCACGCGCCCTGTTCGGACTCGGTCTGGACACCGACGACACCGGCACCTCTGTACAGGTGTCCGGACTTCCGATGCCCGCTCACTCCCTGTTCCTCACCGGGACGGTCGACGAGGTCGCACCGGCTGACGAGCACATCGACCCCTTCCTGACCCGCTGGCCCGGAGGGTGGCAACTGCTTGAGGTGGTGGGTGGAAACCACGTTCAGTACGAAGACGACCAGTCGTTCTGGGACAACCTGTGGGATGGGGCGGCGACCATCGAAGAGGAGGAACAGCAGCAGCACGCGTTGGACAACGTCATTCCCTACCTCGACCTGGTCCTGAAGGGTGACGATGCGAGCTGGTATGCTGCGAGCAACAGGGAATCGGACCCCGACGACCCGGCGGACTCGATGGCCTACGTGACCGAGGATCTGCGCGGCGATCAGTTCTACCACATCGGTCTCTCCGCCTCGATCACCGACGGCCCGCGTGCGCGCTACTCCTCTACGATGTTCTTCGACCCGCTCTCCAACCGCACCATCCTCCACGGTGGCATGTTCTGGGATTGGCCTGATCTGCCGTACCTCGATGACACCTGGACACTCGACATGTCGGATTCAGGATCCTGGCAGTCAGATTCCAGTTCCGGTCGACCGGGAGACCTGCTCGCTCCCGCATTCGCGAGCGACGGAGCGGCCGACGGTTTGCTCTATGGCGCCGCTGACAGCAGCGGGGACCTGTGGCGCTGGAACGGCTGGTCGGGCACCTGGGACGAATATCCAGCGGGACCGAGACCGAACGCGACCGGCTATTCCAGCATCGTCTGGGACGCTGGTGATGACACCTACCTGCTCTACGGTGGCAGGAATGCCTCTTCTTGGGATTTCTACAATGAAACCTGGTCATTCGACCCCGCATCAGGAGTCTGGCAGAACCTTGACGTCAGCAACCCGCCGACAGGGATCGTCAGCCCAGCGATGTTCTACTCCCCGGCGTGGAACCGGACGTTCCTGTTCGGGGGAATGGACGTTGAAGGCAACCACAGCAACGAGACGTGGATGTTCAACCGCGAGACCATGTCTTGGTCCAGGATGCAACTTCCCGGCGAGCATCCCGGGGCTCGTTCCGCAGCAGCCTACGCCGTCGACCGCAAGCAACAGGTGGCCTACCTGTGGGGTGGGGTAAGCAGCAAGGGCTACCTCGGGGACCTGTGGGCGTTCGACATGCAGCAACTGACATGGCAGCAGTTGGCGACCTCCGGGCCGCCCGCCGCCCAGTGGTCCTCGATGAGTTGGGATTCTCACGCCGAGCGGCTCGTGTTGTTCGGCGGTTACCTGGCCGATGGTCAATCCGACCAGACCTGGCTGTTCGATGTGCTCAATTCCACTTGGACGCTGCATGATTCCACGTCGGCGGTCACCATATCGGAGATGATCCACATGGAGGCGAGCGTATCCGAGCGGGACCTCGGCTCACCGCCATCCAACCTCACCGTCGAGTGCCGCATCATCGGGTCATCGACGAACTGGACTGCCGGCTCGTGGAACACCAGCAGTGACATCGCCACATGCGACATGTCCCCCTACGGCGTGGCGCCCGGATTCCACAACGCGCTGCTGAGGGTGTCCGTCGACCACATGGGAGCACGGGTGGTCACCTCGTTCGAGCGGGCCAACGCCCCACCCAGTCCGTCCGACCCGATGCCGTCCTTCGTGATCGAGGAGAGCAGCACCGTCGTGGTCAACGCGTCCGCGTTGGCCAGCGATGTCGACGGACACGACGTTGAGTTCGACACGGGCCGCACACCGTCTCTGACCGCAGGGGAGCCACCGCTGTCCCTGTCGCCGGAGTTCCCGACCCCCGAGCGACTCGTCCTCGAGGATGTCACCGATTGGGAGTCCCGGACGGAAGATGGCACGGTCAAGGTCTGCGTGGACGTGCGCGACGTGGTTCCACCCCAGCAGACCTCGTTCACGATCGAGGTCTGCTTCGACGTGACCGTGACCGCCGTCGACGACCAGCTGCAAGTCGTGTCGGACCCCGGGCTGCTGCAACTGCAGGAGGATGAGCCGTTCACGCTCGAACTCTCGCAGTTCGTCTACGACGAGGAGGGCGCGACCGCGGTCGTCGAGTCGCTCAACGCGTCACAGGGCATCGTCGCCAGCGTTGAAGGTACTGTGCTGACGCTACAGGGTGAGCTCGACTGGCACGGCAGCGGCACCGTGAATGTCTCGATGTCCGATGGCACGAGCGAGCCGATCCATCTCATCGTGGGTGTGCAGGTGGCATCAGTTCCTGACGAGCCGCGCTTCAATTTCACCGAGATCACGCTCGCGGAGGATGAGACCCTCGACATGAAACTCGCAGACCTGGTCTTCGACCCTGACGGGGAGGAGGTGAGCGTCACCCTGGAGGCGGGGGAGTCGGTGGTGAATGTCAGCATCTGGCATCAGTATCTGAGGATCACCCCACAGGCGGACTGGAACGGGAACAGCGTCAACTGGGCTGTGGTGGCGAGTGCGGGAGATGACGTGGTGCGCCAGCCGATGCGCATCATCGTCGAATCCGTGAATGACATCACGACCGTCGAATGGCAGGAGCCTGGGCCGTTCGAGGACAACGTGACCAAACTGCGTTTCACGCTCACCGACCTCGACAGCGACGGTCCGTGGGTCGTGCAGTACAACTGGGATGACGCCAACTGGCAGGAACTCTCACCCTCATGTGCCCGCGCGGGCGAGACCGAGTCCTCCTGGGAGTGCCAACTCGACCTGCTCGCCCATGGGCTCACCTACGGGGACCACGAACTCAACCTGCGAGTTTTCGACGGTGAGGACACCAGCCCCGACACCTCCTTCTGGCTCGACAAGAATGATCCCGATGCACTGACGACAACCACTGGGGGGGGCGGCACGTCCATACCGCCGACGGTTTGGATCGTGGGTGGTCTGGTGGCGTTGCTCGGTGCTGCTGTGCTGCTGTTCCTGGCGTGGCGCACCGATCCCGAACAGTGAGCCTCCCGCAGCCGACCGACTCCGTGGAATGGATGGCTAGAGGGGGATGTTCCCGTGCTTGCGTGGCGGGCGCAACTCTCGCTTGTTGCGTAGCAGGCGCAGCGCGCGGATGAGTCGGATGCGGGTCTCGACGGGATCGATGACATCGTCGAGCCAGCCGTGCTTTGCGGCCACGTACGGGTCACCGAACTTACGCTTGTAGTCGGCTACCAGTTCGGCTTGGGTGGCGGCGGAATCCTCAGCAGCCTCCAGTTCACGGCGGTGGATGATGGCGACGGCGCCCTCGGCTCCCATGACCGCCAGCTCCCCGGATGGCCAGGCGACGTTGTAGTCGGAGCGGAGGTGCTTGCAGGACATGGCGAGGTAGGCGCCACCGTAGGCCTTGCGCGTGATCACAGTCAACTTCGGGACCGTCGCCTCGGCGTACGCGTAGAGCAGTTTGGCTCCATGCCTGATGATCCCGCCCCACTCCTGTACCGTTCCTGGGAGGAAACCGGGGACGTCCACGAAAGTGAGCAGGGGGATGTTGAAGCAG
This sequence comes from Candidatus Poseidoniales archaeon, assembly GCA_022447885.1. Classification (GTDB taxonomy): domain Archaea; phylum Thermoplasmatota; class Poseidoniia; order Poseidoniales; family Thalassarchaeaceae; genus JAKUTA01. The sequence continues at coordinate 4,423 of JAKUTA010000102.1, forward strand.
TCACACATGCGGATGAACCGTGCCGCCTTGATGCTCGCATCGATGTCCAGGCAGCCGGCGAGCACCTTCGGCTGGTTGGCGACGATGCCTACCGGGCAGCCGGCGAGCCTGGCGAACCCGACGACGATGTTCTCGGCGTAACCGGGGAACAGTTCCACGAACTGTCCCTCGTCGGCCAACGCGGTGACGACGTGCCTGATGTCGTAGGGGCGGTTCGGGTCGTCTGGCACGATAGTCGCGAGTTCCGGGCACTCGCGCTCCGAGTCGTCGGGACTTGCGAGTTGAGGTGGTTCAGCCATGCAGTGATCGGGCAGGAATGAGAGCAGTTCGGCCACTATGTTCGCCGCATCCTCCTCTCCGTCGGCGATCAGGCAGGCGATTCCCGAACGGCTGGCGTGCACCTCCGCGCCGCCGAGCTCCGCGGGCGTCATCTCGGCGGAGGTGGTCTCCTCGGTATCCAGCGGACTGGAGAGGAACAGCTGTCCATGCTCGGAGCCGAGCACCACGAAGTCGGTGAGGCCAGCGGCCAGCGCTGACACGCCCACGACCGGTCCCAGCACGAGGCTGATCATCGGAATCCTGCCGCTGCAGGCGACCAGCCGGTCGAGCAACTGTCCTGTGCCGGCGAGCGAATGGACGCCGTCGTGCGCACGCTGGCCACCACCGTCCCAGATCCCCACCAAGGGAATCCTCGCTCGCGCTGCCATCTCGACCACCTTGGAGATCTGCAGGGCATCCAGCTCGCCCATCGAGCCGCCGAATACTGAGAAGTCCTGTGAGAAGCAGAAGACCCTCCTCCCGTTGATCGAACCGGG
>JAKUTA010000103.1 GCA_022447885.1 Candidatus Poseidoniales archaeon
GCACATCTTCTTCCTGATTCTGAATCGCAGCCATCAAGTGATACGAGCGGCAGCCCATCCCCGTGGCGAACAGTTCTCTTTGCTTGGTTGGCGGGACCTTCGACCACCTGCACGCCGGTCACCTACGCCTGTTCTCCGCCGCGCTCTCCGAATGCGACCAACTCGAGGTCTGGCTGACCACCGACACCCTCGCCGCTCGCAAGTCCCGCCTGATCCAGAGTGCGGAGACACGCCGCACCGCCATCCTCGACTGGGCGGATGAGAATGCTCCCGACAGGGTCAGCGTGCACCCGCTGGAGGACGCGGTCGGTCCAGCTGAATCCCGCCGTGACGCCACCGCCATCGCCTGCACTTCCGAGACCGTGGCCGCCTGCGAGGCGATCAACCGCACGCGCGTGGCGGCCGGCCTCGCGCCGCTCAGCATCATCGAGGTCGAGCACCTGACCGATCCGAGCGGACATGCTCTCTCATCGAGCAGGATCAGGGCGGGCGTGGTCGACCGTGAGGGAAACCTGTGGTTGGGGGAGCGGGAGCAGGAGCGTCTGCAGCGGATGCCAACCGCTCTCGATGGCGAGCTCAAGCAGCCGATGGGTGACCTGTTCAAAGGTCCGGAGTCGAAACCCCGGAAGGCCATTCTGGCAGCGATGGCGGCTGCACCCGACCTGCCACCGAAGTGGGTGGGCGTGGGTGACGTGACAGTGAAGGCGATGCTCGATGCAGGCAGGGTCCCCGATCTGGGAGTGATCGACGGGATGACCCAGCGAACACCTTGGGAGGGAGCCGGCTCAATCGACCCTGCTGAGTTCGACCATCATCTCACCTGCGTGAATCCGGCCGGATTGCTCACCCCCGACCTGAAGCGAAAGGTCAGGGAGGCTCTGGCGAATCATGGGAGCACCCTGCTGGAGGTCGAGGGCGAGGAGGACCTGGCACCGATCGTCGTCCATCTGCTCGCACCGCTGGGGAGCGTCATCCTGTACGGCCAACCCGGGAAAGGGGTGGTTCTGCGCGTCACCGATGAGGCGGCCAAGGCGCGCGCGCGGCGACTCCTGGACCTGTTCACCACCGAGGTGGGCGAGTGAGCGAGCCGCTCGTGAGCGTGACCGTGTGTGTCCGCGATGGGGCGCAGTGGATCGACGACTGCATGGCCGCACTCGCTGCGCAGTCATACAGGCCGCTGGAGATCATCGCCGTCGACGACGGCTCGTCCGATGGCGGGACCGAGGTCTTGCAGGAGTGGCACGACCCTGAAGCAGAGCGTCCTGAATCCAACGGCATCCCGATTCGAGTCCTGACCCAGAAGCCCCTCGGACTCTCCGCCGGCAGGAACCTCGCATTGGAAGCAGCCGAGGGAGATTGGGTTGCGATCACGGACATCGACTGCCGAGCGGAACCCGACTGGATATCTGTGATGATGGCATCCAGCGATGGAGTTGAAGCTGTCACCGGTCGAGCCGTTTTCGATGAGGGCAGAACCTCGGTCAGCAAGTTGAGGGCAGGGATGATCGCATCCAAGTATACCGACCGGGCTGAACAGGCCACTCTTGCCAATGGACCATGTTCCATGTTCAGGAGAGAGAATCTAGTTGCGAGGGGCGGATTCGATCCGTCGTGGTATCACGCCGAGGACATGGAGGTCTCGATGCGCATCCTCGAATCAGGAGGTGAGATTCGTTACGTTGCTGATGCCGTCGTCAACCACGTAGCCGAAGCATCACTGCTGCAGTTCCTGTCCAAGCGAAGGCGGGACGCGCGCGCCCACGTTAGGATCGCTAGAGGATATCGAGGAGTGAAACACGATTTCACGAATGATGCGAAGATCATCGCTCCCCTGCTGCCCGTTGTGCTGTTCTTGTGCAGTTCGTTCCTGCTGTTCGGACCAGCAGACGACTTCACTGCGATGATGGCATCGTTCTGGATCGTCATGGCGAGTTGCTTTCTCGTCGCACTGATCGCATTTCGAATTCACGTTCTGTGGAGTTGTGCCCTCTGGATGGGTGCGTTCGAGGGATGCATGGACGCAGTTCTTGGCAGAAACGGGCACCGCCGCCTGTTCGCCAAGAAGTGAACTTCAATCAGAAGCGTCGGCAGATTCCGCCGCCTCTGCGTACGCCGCGAAACGCAGCGCGAACCCGAACGCGAGCAGCGGCGCGCTGACAGCGTAGACACCGATGTCAACCCACCCCCAGTACACGATTCCCCACCAGAGGTAGAAGCCGAAGCCGGCCAGCAGGCACCAGGCCGAGATGGTCATCGTCCAACCCCCCTTCCCTTCAGACGAGACGAGGCTCGTCCAGATGGAGTCGGAGGCCAGCCCCCTGAGCCACCCTTGGAAACCGCCTTCGAATCGTTGGTTGATCCCGTGAGCACCCCACAGCAGCGCGACCACACCCATCGCCATGAACACCGTGTCCGAGTATGGCCGGAATGATGCGAAGATTCCTTCGAATTCCGTGTAGGGCTCCTCCCAAAGCTTGCCCATTGTCAGCCAGCCGGCCCAGATCACCTTGCGCTCACCCATCACCACCGCGCCCCACACGAGGTTGATGATGCCCAAGGCGATGCCCCAGACCCCGAGCCCGAACAGCAACTGCGAGAAGCCCTTGCCGGGAGACTTCAGCCAGCCCGTGAACATCTGCAGCGCGTCGGTGTCGCCGGAATCGTCGTCGCCCATCACTGCCGGCGACCTGTGAGCCCGTCTTAACGATTCTCAGGAGTGAGTGGTGCTCTGTGAGCGAAGTCAGGCCGCCGAAAGTCCGACACATCAACCGAGTCGGGACTGGAGCTTGTATTGAGCCTCGATGGCGGGCTTGACCGAATCGTCGGCTTCAAGCATCACCTTGATCGGGTCGACCATATCAGGGATACAGGAGTTGATGCGCTTGCTCCTACCTTCTCTTCCGAGGCTGATCGTCTTGGCAGTGACGAGGTTCAGGGTGTCCAGGATGAGGATGAGGTCGGACACCCTTCTGGAGGTCAGCGGGCTCAATCCTGCGTGGGCACAGGTCATCTGGTAAACCGTGTACACCTCACCGGTGGAAACGTTGCTCAGGCCATTGCGCTCGTTCAACAGGACGCTGTACAGCACAAGTTTCTGATGTGCCGTCAGGGTGGCGATCACAGGAGTGATCTGGTCGAACTCGAGTTGGTTCTGCGCCAAGCGCACGTGCTGCACATTCACTTTCTCACTGTCGTCGTGCTCTGCCTTCTGCACCGAGATACGCAGCAGGTCCAGCGCCCGCCGCGCGTCCCCATGCTCCTGCGCTGACAGCGCGGCGCACAGTTCGATGATGCCGTCATCGAGCACTCCTTCCTTGATTCCTTCTTTGGCTCGCGCGCTCAGCACGTCCTCGATCTGGGCGGCGTTGTACGGGGCGAACACCAGATCCTCCGATCCGAGGCGGGAGGCGACGCGGGCGTCGAGCATGTCGGGAAACAGGAGGTCGTTGGTGATGCCGATGATGCAGCAGCGAGAGTTACGCAGCCCGTAGTTCAGGCTCGTCAGCGCATAGAGGACGCCGTCACCGCTCTTCTGCACCAGATGGTCCACCTCGTCGAGCACGATCACGTGTACCCCGCCCAAGGCATCCATGTTCTCCTTCAGACGTTCGAGAACCTTGTCGGTCGGCCAGCCGGTGAATGGAATGGCGCTCTGCCCCTTGCGCGTGAGTGAGTTGCCGATCTGCGCCAGTACCCTGTACTTCGTGTCGACAGTGCAGCAATTGACCTCGACCACGTGTACTGACCGTCCGAGTACGGCCCCTCTGGCTAACAACTGCTGGGAGACGAATCGGGTCACCGCTGTCTTGCCTGAGCCGGGCTGTCCGTAGAGGAGCATGTTCGAGGGGATCTGACCTTGGAGAGCCTCCACTAAGTTATGGACGAGCGTCTTAATCTCACGCTCGCGGTGCGGCAGCGCGCTGGGGGTGAAACCGTGGTGCAGAACCTCGCGGTTCTTGAACAGACTATCCTCGTCGCGTAGTTCTTCGAAAATATTTTCCTTCATTTTCTAACAACCCCGGCCCCCCTCATGCCCCGCCGCTCAGTTCACTTGCGTGTTCCTCACGACTCTGGCACAGGGAATCCGAGCGACTCTGGCAGGGTGTAATAAGCCTGTTTGCCGGCCACGGTGGAATCGCTCGATACGCGCGCCCCATGAGATTCAATTCATCTACGCCCTCTCGCAATTGGAAGTGGTGTGCAGATAACACTAATTCGGGAGCAGCAGAGCGTTCTGATGCACTTTCTCGACGGCCGGTGGATCACCCGCGACAGGTGGCGCCGACGCGGCTGCGAGAGGGTGGAGTCGGAGACTCGGTTCGGCGACTTGGACAGGCAGGATCCGCGCAGCTTCGTGAACTGTCCGCGAACTCATGGCCATCCTGAACAGGGCGCGCATTATCAGACGTATGAGAGATGTGATTATCTGAAATAAATGACGCAATCAGGGATATATATTCGTAATTATATCTAACCAATTCCCCACAGGTCTCAATTGGAAATCCGGGTGACACCGCTTTTTTCAAGTAGAAACCGGTCACCGTCGGCGACTTGAATGACATTGTGTGGAAGAGATGGAACTTCACCCGCAGATTCAGGCCCCGACTCAGTGAACAGATGGGTGGCGAGGAAGGTCGTCTCCGGGCAGGCGCGCGCCAGGTCTGTGAGGGTCGATGGCTTGTAGTGGAAGTCAGAGGGAACCCCGTCGGGGATCCCGAGTTCGATGATCACCACGTCGGCGTCGGGAGCTCTGTGCTCGATCTCGGCGCACGGCCCTGAGTCTCCACAGTGGAGAAGGACCAGCCCAGATTCGTGCACCAGGCTGTAGCCGTGGGGTTCGGTCTCGGGGTTGTGATGCACAGGGTAGCGCTCGTAGGTCCAGTCGCCGCCGACGCGCACCAGCCCCTCGATCTCTCCCGAGGAGTGTTCGTGGAAGCGCACCCGCTCAGCCAGCACATCACCCAGCGATCCCGGGAAGGCGAGATCGCACAGGTGACCCAGTCTCTGTTCTCCACCGGTGTGCGAGTGGACATCCAGCGTGTGCTCACCGTCCCGGTCAGAGATGTAGCGCCTCTCGAGCAGCAGGAATGGGAATCCGAATGTGTGGTCGCCGTGCCAATGGGTCACCAGCAGAGTGTCGATCTCAGCCGGAGAGATGCCGGCGATGCGCAACTGCGCCAGCAACGTCGGCGGAGCGTCGATGAGCAAGCCGCCGTCGATGAGCACC
>JAKUTA010000104.1 GCA_022447885.1 Candidatus Poseidoniales archaeon
TAAGCTATCTCGGCAGCGAGCCGACGACCGCCATGCCATTCATCAATGAATCGGGGGGGCATCAGAGTAGTTCGGCTTCAAGGATGTCCGCATCGATGACAGCGAGTTCCTCCTTGTAGGCGCGACGACGTGCCAGCATCTCGGAGGCGAGGGCGAGGGTGCGGGCGTTCAGCCCGATCAACAGCACGAGCGCGACCACTGCGACCAGCGTGGGCACCCACCAGTTGGTCTGCAGCCATTTCACCACCCCTGCGATGCCGGTCAGGGAGACCTCCTTGTCGGTGTGTCCAGAAGGCACGAACCATCCCCTCTCCAGAGATAATGACGCTCCTCCATCGCCGACGATGTCGTAGCCGCGCGCCTGCTCACGGTCGAGTTCGTAGACTCCGGGCTTGAGGATGACACGCGCATCGACGTCGTATGCCGCGCGCGGCCCCTGTGTGCTGGCGGGAGCGCTCCAGCAGACGCCGACGGCGTTGCCGCGCACCTCGACCATCCACCATGCGTCCTCGAGGGTGCCGCCGTCGATGACCTCGCTGATGTCCGGAGTGCCCTGGATGTCGATGTTGCCGTCGCCATCGGTATCGGCGACGAGGAACAGGTTGCTCGTGGTGGGGCACCAGATGTTGGACAGGTCGGCCGGGTTGTAGTCGAGGTCGAACGTCACCTGCGTGGTGCCGGCGGGAATCCAGATCCAGCGCTCCTGGCTTGAAGCGGGTGGGAAGTCGTTCTGGGCTGAGATGACCGAGAACTCCCCGGCCCAGCCCATGCGCAGACCCTCGCCGTCGCGCTCCTCGGTGCCGTTGAGCAGTGTCTGCTCCCAGCGTTCGTAGGCATCGAACACGGTCACTTCCGCATCCTCGAAGCCATCACGGTCTGGGTCGCGCAGTTCCTGCAGCGCCAGCGCCACAGCCACCGCTCGTTGGGCGTTCACCAACCCGTAACCCTGCACGTAGTCGAGCGCACGTCCCTCCAGACCAGCAGAGGAATTACTGGCCAGATTCTCTCCTTCGGTGATGTAGTCGGTGGTGAGTTTGAGGATGAGTTCTGCTTCGTGTATCGGCCTGCTGGCGGTCTGCGGCGGAGCGATGCCGTTGGGGTCGACGAGCGTCACGTCTCCCTCGAGCATCAGGTCCTCGTCGACATCGCTCATCTTCATCGAAGGCGCCGCCTGCCACAACAGCGCGACGAGCCCCGCCACATGCGGCGTCGCCATGCTCGTCCCGCTGATGGCGAGGTAGTAGTAGTCCAACTCGCCGTTGGCGGTGTCCCCTGCACCGATGGCACCACCGATCATCGAGGCGCGCGCGGCAGCGGACCAGATGTCGACTCCGGGAGCGGCGACATCCGGCCACGTGGCGATGTCAGAAGCATCGCCTCGACTGGAGAAATCAGCCATGCCCACCCCGTTCCGCTGAGATGCCGCCACGCCGATCGCCGCCGGCACCTTGGCGAAGATGTTCGATTGGTCATCCGAGCCGTCGCCGCCGTTGTTGCCGTTGGCGAAGATGACCGCGACGTTGTTCTCAACCACGATCTTCTCGATGATCTGCACGGTGAGGTCGTTGGGGTCGTAGGAGTCGAACGGGAAGCCCGGGCCCCAGGAGTTGGTGATGACGCGGATGTTCCACGCATTCTGGGTGATCGAATTCGGCTCACTCAGGCGCCAGGCGTATTCCAGTGCCGAGTATTCGTCGAAGGTGAACACAGCCTCACCCATCGACAGTCCGATGAGCCAGGCGTCCGGTGCTATCCCTACCTTGTCACCTGCCGAGGCATCCCCGTTCCCGGCCACGGTCCCAGCCACGTGAGTCCCATGCCCTGAGGTGGTGTCCGTGTTCTGCATGAACTCGCTCGCCTGCCACACGAAGGTGGGGGTGGTCGAACCGCTCCCTTGGTCCAATTTGGCGTTCAGGATCACCTTGTCACGGGGTGCAGGCCCGCGCGGATTGGTGGTCGTCTGTGGTGTCCAATCCAAGTCCGGGTGAGTCGCATCGATGCCCGAATCGAGCACGATGACAGTGACTCCCGCTCCAGTGATGGGTGAGCCACGCTCGATTCCGAGGTCATCCAGCCGGGACCGGTCCCAGACGTCGACCGCGCCGATCACCTCCTTGGTGACGTTCATGTGGTAGACCAGCGGGGAATTGTACTCTATCCAGCCAACTGCAGGCTCACTGGCCAATGCGTGGATGTCCGCAGGGAGGCCCTTCGCCAGCCATGACGGCACGATCTCCGAAGCCGCTTGGGGGAGCAGACCGTGCTTCACGAGCAGGCTCTTCTCCGACTCTCCTGCCAGACCAGACTCGAACTGCACGATCACCTGCACCGGCTCGAACCACTCGGACATCCCGAGTTTCGCTCGCAGCCCGTCATCGAGCGGGTCGGTGTGCACCCCCAGCGGTGTACGGCCACCCTCATCGGACTCACTTGTTTCACCTTGCGAGCCTGAGTGAGCGCCGACATATGTGGTGAGCAGTGCAGCGAATCCGCTCGTGAGCAGCAGCAACAGGACGATGTAGGCCGGCAGGGCGAATCTGGGCATCGTACGATGTTGCCATCGGGACTGACTTCAACCCTGCGCACAGTCGCACGCGAGCAACAGCGGTTAATTGCCACCCTCACCCCCCGACGTGCCATGATGGGATGCTCAGCGCGCTCGGCCAGATCAGCTCTCATCGCGGTGTTGATGATGCTCGGCGCACCACGGCTGGCCGGCTGCCTGCACGTCGGAGAGGATACCACGACTCCAGCCCTTGACCCGATCGAGGTGCTGTATGGGTGCACCGACCCGACCGCCCTGAATCACGACCCGGCGGCGGAGGTGAATGATGGCTCGTGCGAGTATGAGGCGACCAGCGAGCCGGAGGAGCACGAAGAGCCAGAGCCACCGGCGGGCAACGAGACCGAGTTAGAGGAACAGGCACAGGCGACGATGGACCTCTGGGCCGGCGAGAACAGGGTGCTGCTCATCCTCGTTCACCCAACCGACTCGGCCCCTGAACTGCTGGCGGAGGAGGTCGATTCGATTACGGCCGATGTCGCAGCATGGTTCGAAGAGGTGTCGTATGGCAAGGTCTGGCTGAACTGGACCGTGACCAACTGGTATGCGCTCGACGAAGCCAGCCACTCGAGACAGATTGTCTACCAGGCAGCGGCGGCAGATGGTCACGACCTGACACAATACGACCGCATGGTCGTAGGACTCCACGGATACACCGGGCGAAGTTCCTCCACCCAGGGAATCCACTTCTACAACGTCACCACGGACGACGGAGATGTGCAGATGCTCGTATCACGCTGTGATGTCAAGGGGTTCGCCAACACCTCAGCCTCACGACGCACGCTGCCCCGCGAACTCGGCCCCAGCTTCGGCCTCTCCCACGCCATGGTCACCGGCAGCCTCACGGGCGAGGTGGACCAGTACGGGAACCAACTGGACACGATGGGCTCCTCGCCCGGATGGCGTCACTTCGGCGCGGCATACAAGCACCAGATGGGCTGGCTTGACGACCAGCAGGTGGAACTCGTCACCCAGAGCGGGGAGTACACCCTGAGAACCATCGAAGGTGAGGACCCGCACGCGCTGCGCATCTCGAAGGGAATCGTGGAGAGGGTCAAGAATGGCGAGGTCATCACCGAGGAGCACTTCCTCTTCCTCGAGGTTCGCGAACCGCCGGAAACAGATGACGCCCCGGGTGATGATTCCAGCAGACCGGGTGACCTGAACGTAACGACCGGGGCGCTGAACGGCGTGATCGTCAACCACGTCAGACCGGTGGATCAGTTCGGATACAACAAGTGGGTCGTCACAGCCTTGGATGCGACACCCGAGACACCGACCGCAAGCAGCGGAGATTTCCAGTTGTTGCAAGGGCGCACCTTCAGCGACTCCGAGGCCGGCATCCACATCACCGCGCTGAATGTCACTGACAACGAGACTACCGTGCGCATCGTCCTGGGAGAGCAATCAGCCAACGTGGCGCCCACCATCACCAGCGTGGAGGCGGTCCCGGACAACGCCGGCTTCCTGTTCAGCGTCGATGCCACGGATTCGGACGGAGACGGACTCGCCATCTTCTGGAACTTCGAAGCCGGCCTGAACCAACTCTACTCCCCCGAGCGCAAAGGGGATGGCACTCCTCTCGAGCACACCTTCCCGGATGATGAGGGAAGAAGAGTGCATGTTCGCGTCTCGGACATGCGCGGAGGTGAGGTGGTCGGCTGGGTGGATGTGTGGGATTACGTGAACGAGGCCCCCGTGATCGAGGCGCTGATTCCCACGACTGTTGAAGAGGGGGTCTTCGAGTTCCGGGCTGCTGTGCTCGACCGTGAACTGCTGACCTACGTCTGGGATTTCGGTGACGGCGACGTCTCCACCTATGCTCGGCCGTTGCATGAATACGCTGCCTCAGGGAACTACACGATCTCACTCACGGTCTCCGATGGCGAGTACACCACCTCCATGCACGGCTTCGCCGACACCGCTGAGACGGAGAATCAACCGCCGATCGCTGACGCTGGTCCGGACGTCACCGCCGTTGCAGGTGAGACGGTCACGCTCGACGGGTCGGGCAGCGACGACCCAGACAACTACCCGATCCAATCGATACGTTTCACCTGGTCGTCAGTCGATGGCCTTGCCATCGCCAACGCGGGGGACTCGATCGCATCGGTGGTGGCACCGAGCGAGCCGGGAACATACGAGATTCGGCTGCTGGTCAACGATGGCTCCGCCAGTGTCACCGACAGCATGCTGCTCACGGTCACCGCCGCCTGAAGCCGTGACCGAAAGAGAAGTTGGTCGGTTCGCGCCCGGATGGCTCATTCCCACTCGATGGTGCCAGGCGGCTTGTGCGTGATGTCGTAGACCACCCGGTTGATGCTCCCCTTGAGCGTGTTCGTGATGCGGATGCTGATCTTCTCCAACACGTCATCAGGTACCTGAGAATAGCGGGCGCTCATCCCGTCGAGGCTCTGCACGGCGCGGACGACGACCGTCTCGCCATGTACTCGGACATCCCCGTGCACCCCCACCGAGCGCACTGGAAGCAGGACGGCGAAGTATTGCCATGGCAACTCCATCTCACCTGCCGATGCCGCCGCCTCCAACTCCTCCTACACGATGGCACAGGCCACACGGCAGATCTCGGTTCTTTCCGGAGTCACCTCACCGAG
>JAKUTA010000105.1 GCA_022447885.1 Candidatus Poseidoniales archaeon
GAGGTGCTGGTCATTGGCGGCGATCTCTGTCCAGACGTGGTGAATCATGCGCTCCTGCACGTCCATGCAGTCGTCGTCGTTCGCCCACGCCATCTCGATGTCGAAGGAGATGAACTCGTTGAGGTGGCGGTAGGTGTCGTGCTTCTCAGCCCGGAAGGCCGGCCCGACCTCGAACACCCGCTCGAGCCCACCGAGGATGGCCAACTGCTTGTAGAGCTGCGGCGACTGCGAGAGGTAGGCCTCGGTGTCGAAGTACTGCAGCGGGAACAGGTTGGTGCCACCCTCGGCGGCAGCGGCGATGATCTTCGGGGTGTTGATCTCCTGGAACCCCTCGCCGATGAGGTGCGCCCGACCGTATTCGAGCACCCGGCTCCTGAGTTGGAAGATGGCGTTGACGTGGTTGCGCCTGAGGTCGATGTGGCGGTTGTCGAGGCGTGTGTCCAGTTCCACGTGCACCTTGTCCGTCACTCCCATGGGCATCGGTGCCTCCGCGGCGGCGAGAATGGTTGCATCCGACACCTGGATCTCGTACTCCGGCTCCGGTTCCGGCTCACCCTCCTTCACCTTGGGCGGTCGCTTCTGCGCCACTGCTCCAATCACCTGGATGGTGCTCTCCCGGTTGGCGGATTGGATCTCCGTGAATGTGGCCTCGTCCATGTTGTCCTTCTTCAGGAACGCCTGCAGGTAGCCGGTGCCGTCGCGCAGTTTCAGGAAGCAGATGGCGCCGCGGCCGCGGACCGATTCGGCGAAGCCGCACACGGTGACTTCGTGGCCGATCATCTGGGCGCCGTGGGTGGCTACCTCTCCGAGCGTGTGCGTGCGGAAGGCGGTGGGGTGCCAGTCGGAGCCGTCGCGGCCGGTCATGTGGGTGGCGGGACGGCCGTAGTCCTTCAATCGAGCGGACGCTAATGGCCTCACACAAAGCACACCACGCACTCCACGGCTTCGCTGGACGGGAGAGGTTTCTGGGTATTGGGAGTTCAACCGCAATGCAACTCTCCGGTGGCTTCCACGGGAAACTCATGGCGATGAGAGTCCATGAGCGGCGCAGCCTAGCGCCTGCGGCGGCAGCCGCAATGGTATACGGCGGTGGGGGGATGGTATTGGAGTGCCAGTCCATCATATACGGCCGGAGACAGCCAAGGGCAGGTGAAGCAGGAGATGACGCCGAAAATGACGATTGGACGGAGACAGGGACTGCTCTCACTGGCGCTGGTAGCGCTCATGCTATCGAGCGGAGCGGCGATGGCACAGGATACGCCGGTTGACGGCGCTCCGGATACCGCTCCTGGCGAGGATATCGACTACACGCGTGAGCAGATAGTGGTCGAGAGGGACGACGCAGAAGGAACTGTGACGCTGAAGTTGGGCGAGTCAGCGATGTATGTTGAATACGGCGATGGCAGGATCTCGTTCACCGCAACCCAGACCAGATATCTCGGCATCGCTGATGTCTACCACCAGCGTCAGGGATTCGACAAGCGGGTGGGGATTCCTGCCCAGACCATCTTCTACCAGCAACTGCTCGGCATCATCGAGTACACCGACGAGAACGACAACGGCCTGTTCGACGTGCATGGCGGCAAGGTCGCCGGCACCCTCGACGAGCTGGGCGACACCCTGATCACCCATGAGCCGATGCAGAAGTGGGTCGACTTCGATGACGTGCAGTGGACTCTCTCTTCCTGGAGGGAGCACGGCACGGAGAACGACCGGCAGTTCGAGTTCGTGCTGTCGGCGACCGATGTTCCCTACAGTTCAACCAATGGGTCGGACACCTCAGAGACGGTCGGCCGCATCGCCTACATCTTCCGGGTGACCACGCATGAGGAGCAGGTCTCCATCAGGGCCGTCCCCCATTACCGGGTGATGACCTCTGGTGACGATGACTCGGATCTGCGCATCTCGAACAGCGAGCTGGTTGGGCACACGAATGTCACCGGAACGGTGCTCAACTCGACCTGGAAGTATGACCAGGCGATCGAAGGCTGGGATGTGGCGACCTACCAGAACGGTGAGGAGCGCAACGACACCCGGCTGGTCGTGCTGACCGAGATCGGGTTCGGCGTGCACCTGCACAAGGATGTGGGCCCATGGATGATGAAGCAGTTCGGGGAACTCCCCCGCCCGAGGGCGATCACCGGTGCGCCTCCAGCGCATCAGCCGCCGCCCACGGACGATCCGGATTCAGATGCTCCCGATACTCATTTGGCTGCACAAACAGGTCCCGACCACGATGTTCAGGGACACCCGCTGCGCTGCGGGCTGGCATACGTCAGCCGTGATGGAAGTGACGACACCTCTGGCACCCCTGTCACGGTCAAGGAGGAGAAGTTGAAGCAGCGCATCCGCGAATACACGGAGACCGCCTGCCGCCAGCGTGGTGATGTGATCGATGATGCCGCGGAGAGCGTAGAGGCTCGACCCGAGGCGATCCGCAGCGGTTCGCTGCACTTCGAGGACAACGGTGCTCGGCTGGGACGCATCCGCTGGGTGTCCAACGCCACTGTGGATGATGTCGAGACCGAGGTCCTGTTCCAGATCCATGGCGCCCGGCCGGTCCTGCCGAAGGACATTGACGACGCCAACTCCGACCTGTGGGCGGGCGTGCGCATGGTCGGCGGCTACAACTACGTCATCGGTGACTCCGTGTTCCACGACCCCGAGTTCGGGGCTGACGTGCTCACCATGCACACCTCCTCCTTCGGGGAGGCCCGGGTGTGGAACGTCCATGGCCCGCTGTCCCAACTGCTGCAGGCGTTGCAGGGTGGGCTGCCGATGCTGCTCGGAGCGGTGCTCATCGCCGTGGTGATCGTCGGAGTCGCCAGCACCCGCAGCCGCCGTGAACTGGCGCCTCTGCCCCCGTCAGCGCAGTACGCGCCCGCAGGGGCGTGGACCACTCCCTCTGAGGACTGGGAGCAGTACCGCGATTGAAGCGTGGATGCCAGAGCAGGTGCGTTCGGGCTCGCGCGTGCCATCTCGCTCCGGCTGCTTCATCAACCATCGCGAGCGTGCAAGGCTCGGCGATGAGATGGACAAGGCTCCGCGCATCACCAATCGTGAGCGAGTGCTGCTCGCTCTCGAGGATGCTCCGCAGTACGATGCGCAGTACGAGGTTCCACGGCGCTTCAGCCAGCGCGGACTGTCGCAACGCCTCGACATGGCGCAGTCGCATGTGTCACGGGCGATCAAGGACCTGCTCGGTGACGGGTTGATCAGCCAACGTCGGCGCCGAGTCACCGGGGAGAGACGGCGCGTCATCGCCTACAACCTGACCGATTGGGGAGGCGACCGGACCGTTGACCTGCGCCGCGAGATGCTCGCAGCGGCGGTGCTGACGCGAGCGGCTGATGGCACTCTCGAGAGGCTGAGCCTGAGGGACCTGCTGCACAGGGCGGAACGGACCGGTGAGCGGCCCCCCTCGGATGCCCTGGGGATGGCCGACCTGCTACGCGGCGCCGAGGTGCACGACGGCATGCCGCTGCTCGAGGACCTGACGGGTGCTGCGGATGCGGACGAGGGGGAACCCGACCTGTCAGCCGAAGCCATCGGCCTGCATCTCGAACTGGCGGAGATGCGCCGACGTCAAGGGGACCTTCCCTCGGCTCTGGACCACCGTGGGCGGGCGGCTGGACTGCACAGACAACGGGGCAATCCGGCTGGTGAGGTTCGCTGTCTGCTCGCTGCCTCGAGCCTCGGGGCCCCGGTCGAGGATGCCACCCGCCTGCGCGCACAGATAGACGACATCGTCGACGTCGTCGCTCGACTGGAGGCGAACCTGATGCTGCACGACGCCGTGCTGGCGGGCTTTCCTGAGCAGGCAGCAGAACTGTTGGCGCATCTGGAGGAGTCCCACCCAGACCATCCTGAGGTCGCTCTGCGGTTGGCCGAGGCGACGATTCGCCGAGGCGGGATACCTGAACTCTCATCGCTGCCTGCTGAACTTCCGGGAGGCTACGAGATCCGCGGGCTGCTCTGGAGGGCGAACCTGCTCCGCCTCGCCTCGAAGGTGGCTGCCATGACCGGTGATGGCTGGCCCGATCCTGTGGAGGTCAGGGATGCATTGGCCTTGATCGGACCTGCTGCCGAGCACCCGCATGCCCTGGTGCACGGCGAGTTGACGCTCGAGCTCGTGCGCAACCCGAACCTCGGGGACGACGAGCGAGCGGCTGCGCTCGAATCGGCGTGGTCGATGCAGCCGCCGTTGCCGACGCTTGGCCACATAGGATTCCAACTGGCAGGTCTGTACGAATCTGACCGAAGGAAAGCAGTCCTCGAACAACTGCAGCAGCGCTTCCTGGCATCTGGTGATGAGGTTGGCGCGGAAGTCTGTCAGGCCAGAATGGCTGAGTGAATGGCTACATCAGTTCTGCGAACAGATTGATAGGGGTCCTGCTGGCCGCCTTCAACATGGTGAGTGACATTCGCCTGTTCACCTCGGAATCGGTGACCAAGGGACACCCGGACAAGATCTGCGACCATATCGCGGACGCGGTCGTCGACGCCTGTCTCCATCAGGACCCGGGCGCTCGCGTCGCCTGCGAGGTACTCGTGAAGGGGACCGATGAGGGGAGCCTGATCGTGCTCGCGGGCGAGATCACCGTCGCCGGAGACAAACCTGACTACGAGGGGATCGCTCGTGAAGCCGCCTTGGCGATCGGTTACGTCGACCACGAGATGGGGATGGACGCACGCACGTGTGACGTGCAGGTGCACATCACCACCCAGTCACAGGACATCGCTCGCGGTGTCGACAAGGAGGAGCTCGAGCAGGGTGCGGGAGACCAGGGCCTGATGTTCGGCTTCGCCTGTGATGAGAGTGAGTCGTTCGCCGGGCTGAAGGGGACCTACATGCCGCTGTCCGCCCTGCTCTCCCAGCGGCTCACACGCAAGTTGTCCGAGGTGCGCGAGAAGGGGGTCCTGTCGTGGGTGCGACCGGACGGCAAGAGCCAGGTCACGGTGAGGTATACCGGACCGGGCAAGCCTGAGAGCCTGAAGACGGTGGTCATCGCCACCTCACACGACGACATGGTCGATGGACCGGGGCACCCGGACATCACCAGCGTGGAAGCGGAGCAGGCGTTCATCGAAGGGCAGATAATCGAGCACGTCATCCTGCCGGTCATCCATGTGGAACTGCTGCAGGACACCGAGTTCAACGTCAACGGCACCGGC
>JAKUTA010000106.1 GCA_022447885.1 Candidatus Poseidoniales archaeon
ATCTGAGTCGACTTCCTTGCTGGAATCCTCCTGAGTGTCGTCATCATTCTCTGCATCCTCTGTCACCAGCGGTTCATCGGGTAGAGGGGGGGGAGATGGCATTGCTCCCGGGGGTGGGGGCAACGGCAATCCACCGGGAGGTGGGGGGAGATGGTCTTTCTTCGCTTTCCTGCGGAACGCCAACGGCTCACCTCGGCGTATCAAGGTGAGATTCGCCTCTCCTTTAACATTGGCTCGCAGCGCGTGACCAAGAAGGCTCTGACACCGGTCGGAGGCGGCTGTCACGACTGTTGAACGCGTATCGGTCTCGCCCACCCCTTCAGAGTCAGGAATGTCTCCATGTTCGCCCCCACCTCGACTTGGTCCCCTAGTTCCAGTTCCAGTTCTTCATCACCCACACGTGCAACCGCACGTTCGACGGTCACCTCAAGGGTGCTGTTGCGGTCGTCGAAACGTGGGACCGCCTCGCTCAGAGCGTCGAAGCTGCCCTCCTCATCCGGATCCAGCCGGGACAACGGGAACTCGGTGACCTGAAGGCCGCTCTTCCCATGCAATCCTGTCGGCCAGCGAATCACCCGCTTGATGTCCAGCGTCACCGCCTCATCAGTCTCACCACCCGCGGAGAGGACGATCGAATTGTCCCCCTTCACCAAATCGAGGAACAATGTCTCGTGATTCTTGAGCGCCTTCGTGTTGCCTGCCAGGATACGCTCCTGCCGTTCAGGATGCTGCACTTTGGTAGCCAGGGTGCGCATCTTTCGGGTGCCCACCTTCCCTTTACGGGTACTCGCTGCAGATCCCCGGTCATTGACCATCGCTAACAGGTGCTTGATCATCTTTCGACCATCTGTGTCGTCCTGAGCAGCGACGTCGAGCTGTCCCAGCATGACTCCGATACCGTTCTCGATGCGCCTCCTCCAACCACAGTCGGGGCCGCTACGGAGCACTGAGACATCGGCTCCCAGCCCACGGATGTGAGACACCAGTTCACGCCTGGCCGAACTGTCCAACTGCCAGAACTTCGGTTCACGGTAGTGAAGGTGGAAACCACGGTGGCCAGAGAAGGTGAGTTGCAGGTATTGTTCTTCGAATCCGAACTCGGGGTGGAGGAAATCGTGCCAGAGTCTGTGAGCCTGCCCTTGGATGGTGTCAAGCATCGACGGGAAGTCGAACGGATCCACCCCGCTCAGGTGGTCCCCGTCCAGATCGAAGATGAGATCGGCACCGTTCCATCCCTTGTCGTTCATTTTTCGCGCGGCGGGATCGTCGTAGTACGCCGTTGAGTAGAAGCAGGAATGAGGGGCCACTCTGCGGATGTGCGCCAGCGTTCCAGCCCGTGTGTCAAAGGCCCGATGGCGGTCGGGTGGTTTCCCCCCCCAGTCGAGGAACATCCACTCTCTGGTGCGTAGACGCGGTGGGTACCAGAACTCATCCGCCGGTGTACTCCCGTACCATGTGTGGAAGCGGTGTGCTGCTCTCGCCCACCTGCTCTCGACCATCTTGCCACCGCGGTGGGTGGTGAGTCGAAATCGACGGTTCTTGAACGCGCCGTTCAGTCTATGGGCAGTCCCTCGACCTGTTTGCCATCCACAGAGGATTCCGCGCCGGTCAGTTCTCGGTAGCATTCGTAGCAAGCCCACTTCTCATCGATGGGCAGTGCCTGACCGAAGGTCAGTCGCGCACCGCAGAAGTCACAGATCGGTCCGAGTTGTCCTTGGTGCACTCCAAGTCGCGACGCATCAACCATGTTCCTCGCCGAATTCGGGCGGTCGGTGCTGGTCTTTGAGGCTGCCCATCACCCTGTCGACCTGTGGGGCGGCCAACGGAAGATTGAGAGGGAACAGCGAGGCGGCTCATCTCGATGAGCGAGCCGCGCACGATTCACATCGGACATTCGCCCGACCCTGACGACGCGTTCATGTTCCATGCGCTCACCACAGGGCTCCTCGATACGCCGGGATTCTGCTTCAAGCACGTTCTGTTGGACATCGAGTCACTCAACCACGCGGCGCTGCAGAGAACCTACGAAGTGTCCGCCATCTCAATCCATTCATACCCCGATGTGGCCGCTGATTACGCCCTGATGAATTGTGGTGCGTCGATGGGTGAGGGGTACGGACCGATGGTCGTCGCACGACCCGGGACATCCTTAGATTCGGCCCGTAACTCATCGATCGCCATTCCCGGTCTGAAAACCAGCGCCCATCTCGCCCTGAAACTGGCTTGGGGGGCGGTAGAGGTCACCGAAGTGTCGTTCGATGAGATCATTCCGCGGGTGAAGGCGGGCGAGTTCGTCAGTGGGGTGATCATCCATGAGGGACAACTGACGTACGCGGAACATGGACTGGAGTGTCTCCTGGACCTTGGGATCTGGTGGCAGGAACGGACAGATGGGTTGCCTCTGCCGTTGGGGGGGAACATCATTCGCCGAGACCTCGGGGAGGAGCTCATGGAACAGTTCACGGCCTGGGTAGCTCGAAGCATCGAGCACTCGCTGGCATATCCAAAGGAGGCGTTGGAGTTCGCTCGTCAATGGGGCAGAGGGATTGATGAACAGACCAATTCCCGATTCGTACAGATGTATGTGAACCAACGCACCCTCGATTACGGGCCAGATGGTCGGGAGAGCGTGCGCAGGTTCCTGCGTGAAGGACAGAAGGCAGGCATGGTGGACGAAGAGTTCTCGACTGATGGCATCGTGTTCATCGGCGCTCAGATGATTGAAAGTGAATGATCACTGAGTTGGTCCGGATGAGTCGGGAATCATCCCGTACGGGGAGTTACGCTCAATTGCGAAGAACAATTCTTAGTTAGGAAGTCCATCTCCCGTCCGTGGACGGGAGTGTGCGCGTGGGACGCTGCCTCGGTTTTCTCCTCATAAGCACGTTGCTGCTATCCCTGCTTCCAGTCGCATCCGCCCAGACGACATCAGGATTCGGTTACAGCGGTGGTCTGACATCTCCCGCTGTAACCGGGCTATCAACTGTTGTTGCCTGGTCGTATGACGGCTCGCTGCTCGCAATTTCATACTACGATGAAGTTGTGATCACCACTGTGGACAGTCGCCGTACGCTGGTGACGCTGACGCTGGAATGGGAGGTGCGCTCCTTGGAGTTCTCAGATGATGATTCTCACCTTGTTATTGGTCTGTCAAGCCCATATCGGAGTACAATTGCCGTCGCTGTCTTCGAAACCGGAGGTTGGTCGCGAATCTCGTTCACTGAGGAGGGCAGTGATGTGGACTCGGTCTCCATCCTTCCAGGGGGTATGCTGTTCGCTGTTTCCGATGGAGACGGCGGGGTGATCGAATACGAGTTGACGACAGGAAATGAACTCAGGCGTTTCTCCGGAGGTCATACCGGACGGGTCACCTGTATCAGCCATTCACCTGACGGTGGACAACTGCTGACCGGAGGAGAGGACGGAGTGGTCAACCTATGGGACCGCAACGGCCCCTCAATCGAAAAATATTGGCCTGCCGATGATCCCATCTCCGACTGTGCCATCTCACCTGACGGTGAGTGGATCGTCTGGACGAGCGGTTCGTTGATGCAGGTTCGAAAACTGGATGACCACACACTGGTATCCACTGTCCATCTGGCCGGAGATTCAAAGAATCTGGAATGGAGCCCTGACAGCACCGGGATTTGGTTGCTCACGGAATTCGCCGCCCCGCAACTTCAACTGTTCTCATCCTCAACGTGGGCGCAGGAACACGTCATCGATATTGGACACAAAGCGACATTTTTCTCTGTAGCACCCGGTCAGCGACTGTTTGCAGTGACCAGCAGCGGTAAGGTCACAGCTCTGTATTCCATGGACCGCTGGCAACCTGGATTCGGGGTCACAGGAACTGATCTCGATCAGGACGGCATTCCGAATCCCAGGGACTCGGATGATGACGGTGACGGTATTCCTGACGAGTTTGACAACATCTGCCCAAGTGGCAGTCATTGCCCTTCGTACCCGGACGTGGATCTCATTCGGTCAGTCACCATCACCGCCAACGGACGGCTTCTCAGTGTTACCGACACCGTCCAACTCAATCTCTCACAGAGCGTGCTGTTGCGCGAACTCGCCGCCTACGCGATCCTCGATGACTGGCAGGTGGATTACGTCGAGGCGTCCCGCATCGACCGAATGCTCTGCGAGGCTACAGACGAGGACCAGGTCCTCAGCGCATGGGCGTCAGTCATCTCTGTCGATGCAGCAGGCGTGCTTGAGGGGGGGAGGGTCACGTGCACTGGAAAGACCGGGCTGGTGGGAACCCGGACGGCTGACACCCACATCCGTGTGGAGGTGAGCTGGACTGTCGAGTTCACACTCTCGAATCCCCTCTCCAAGCCGTACAACCTCAGTTACGACCTCGGGGTTCCTTCTCCGTACGGCACGGTCGCCATGGCAACTCCCCAATGGCCGGTCAGGATGTTGTTCTATCACGAAGGAAATCTCGTGTTCGATAGTGGTGTGGTGGCGAAGTCGGCCCCCGCGGGGGTTCTCTACGTGGAGTCGGACCCTCCTGAAGATTCGGCCATCATCGATTTCGCCGCTGAGTGGCTGACAGCTAACGCCGGTCTCATAGCGGGTACGTTCGTGATACTCGTCACGATTCTGGTGGTGACGGTCAGGTTGCGCAACAGGGTCGATTTCAAATTCAAGCAAGAGGATGAGGATGAGGAAGAGGAATTCGGGGAATACGACGACGATTTCGGTGGATACCAATACCGGCAGGGGGACTCGATGGATGATCACCCCGAGTATGGTGTGGTGGATTTGACACCACCGATTCTCGAAACGAGTCAACTCCTGTCCACGGTGGCAGCTACCGGGCCTCCACCTGCCCGAAGCAGGAGAAAACAGCCTGACAGGCCCCCTCCTGACCAGCGCAAGACGCGGAAGGTCGTCAAACCGGATGATGAGGAATCCGAGGTGGAACAAGAGGAGATCGTAGATGCTGCAGAGGAAGAATCCGACCCGGCAATGAGAATCGCCGCTGACCTCGCTGCCGAGACCTCCGAGGTGGACGATGCTGCCGAGGAGCCAGAGGATACCAAGGCGATCGAGGATGCATTAACCATGGTCACCTCCAAAGCCCCCGTGGTTCAACCAGAATTCGACCCTCTACCGCCGGCCGATGAACCTCGAGACAGCACTCCTCC
>JAKUTA010000107.1 GCA_022447885.1 Candidatus Poseidoniales archaeon
GCCCGCGGTCGCCACCCCTAACCTCGAGGTCACTGACTGCAACGAACTGCCCGAGCCCGGACACGCAGAGAGCCAGGTGGCCGACTCCCCTGACGGCAACACCTACGCCTATGTGGCGGGTTGGAAGGAGCTGCACATCGTCGATGTCACCGACCCGACGAACACGAGCGTCGTCGGCGTCTACTACGACCCGAACACGCAGGTGCTCGACGTGAAGTACCTCGAATACAACGGGCGGGAGTATGTCATCATCCAGAACCAGATCGTGGACGCGGGGGCGGCCGACCCGAACGTGGGAGCGTGGGAGGATCCCGCACAGGTGAGCGTGACTTTGGTGGATGTGACTGACAAGACGGACCCTGGCTACGTCGATTCATGGTATGACACCGACCACCCGTCAGGCCCGCACAACCTCTACACCCACATGGTGGACGGCGAGTGGTACATCTTCGTCGCCAATCCGGACTACGACCAGTGCGACGTCGGAACCGGTGAGGCGTGTGGTGGCATCACCATCGCGCACCTCAATTTCGCTGGCTACGGGGACCTGCCGCGCATTGTCAAGGTGGGCGAGGCGGAGGTGTCGTGGGAGACCACCCGTGGCGGTTGGATCTACATCCATGACATGACCGTGCAGACCTGGCCCGGGACCGATTCCAACGACCCTCGCTACGAGCACACGTACATCTACGGCGCATACTGGGAGGCCGGCCTGCGCATCTTCGACATCACAGATGTTCCCCATCCCTCTGACATGGTCCGCTACCTGATGTACGCCGGTCCGTGCTACACCCACAACCCTGTCCCGTGCATCTGGCGCGCACCCGAGGTCGGCATGTGGATGGACTTCGCCGACCTCGACGCGGATGGCGAGCCGGACAGCAGCACGACGGGCAACGTGAACGGTGGGCGCGCCTCGTACATCCATTATGTCGAGCCGTTCGACAAGATGGTCGATACCAGCCATCTTGGATTCGCGCCTGGCAAGCGCCATCTGACCTTCCTGGCGACCGAGGTGCTGGAGACGACGGTCGGCACCGGCATCGTCTACCTGATGGACACCACCGCCTATGAGGAGGTGAACGGGCAGGTGCGCTTCATCCCTGAACTGATAGCGATGTGGGAGAATCCGTTCGCCGAGGACCACTTCATCCCCGGAGGTGAGGAATGGCTGATCTTCAGCCCGCACAACGCGGACACGCACATCTTCACCACCGGTCTGCCGGGCATGCCTGACCAGAGCCATGGAGGCGCGTGGGACGGTCGCATCTACCTCGGCTCGTATCACACCGGACTGTGGGTGATCGACGTAGAGACGCTGATGGTCGGGGGCCCCGATGCGAACCTCACCGACCTCGGCATGGATGCGACGGTCGGCTACTACCTGCCCCACGGCGCTGACGGCGAGGCGCTCGAGAGCGCGTACTATGACTTCGGCTGGACCCCGTTCATCTGGGCGGCCGAGTATCACAAGGGATACACCTACCTCTCGTGCATCACCACCGGCCTGTACATCGTGCAGCTGGACATCGACAAGCCCTACACAGGCGTCGCCTGATGCCCATAATGCGCTTGGCCCCGAAGGGGAAACCACTTGAAGGCCCGTGGGCACACGCCCGCCCGCAGGGAGCCTCGTAGAGGCTCAGTGAGGTGGCACGTATGCGGGCGCGAAGGGCTGGATTGGACATCTCAGGAGTGGTCAACAACCTCGCCGCGATCCTCGGTGGAGTCCTGCTTCTGGTGGCGGTCGTATCGGTGGCCGCGTGGCTGGCGCTCGGTGGAGTTGGGCAGGTGGCCGAAGGCGAAAGTATGCCTGACTGGGTGGACCCGATCACTGAGATCGAGGACGAGAATCACAGTCACAACAATTTGTCAGCCCACGTTCTGTTCACCGAGAACATGCGATTGATCGACTATCACAACCTGAACTGCGATGGCTCGCTCAAGCCTCCGGCGGAACTCGACAACACGGCAGGCCGGGAGTGTTATCCTGAGTTCAAGAACGTCGGGCCGACACCGGGTGACAACTCGGAGATCGTGCTCGAGGGAGACTTCCCGCACTGCATCGAAGGCTGCTATGCGTACGTCGCCGCCTACAACCAGTTCCACATCCTCGACATCCGTGAACCGAACAACATCCAGATGCTGTCGACCTACTACGCCGAGGTCGCTCGTATCATCGACATCAAGGTGACCGATGACAATAACTGGGTGCTCATCAACCACGAGTTGATGAACAGCGAGCTGGACCCGATTCCCAACGACGACGACGCCAACAGCGGCATGAACCGGCTCGACCTCATCGACGTCTCCGACAAGCGCCACCCGATCAAGCGGGCCGAGTGGAACAACCCACCTGCCGGGTTCCACAACCAGGACATCCACGTCTACTGTGACTGGGACAATGCTCCGCCCATGAGCGGTAATGAGTGCGAGGTATTCCTCTTCGGTGCCGACCCCTACCCTGAGATCGCTGGAGGTGGAGCCTACAAGGGGACGCAGGTGTTCTTCGCGCCCGATGGGCTCCTGTCAGCGTTCGTCGGGGAGAACGAATCCAAGGAGATCGAGCGCTGGGGTGGTTACTCACCCGAGCCGGCGACCACCTGCGGTGGCACCATCTTCAACCACGACAACATCATCCTCGTGCATCCGAAGACCCAGCAGGTCCTGCTGTTCGCGGCCTACTGGGACGGTGGGCTGCGCATCGTCGATGTGTCCAACCCGCCGCCTGTTCCTGACCCCTACGGGGTCAACTGGCCGCAGAACAACGAGATCGGCCGCTGGATGGGCTGTCCGAGCGACTCCAGCGGATGGTACGGACCGGATGGCGGCGGACATGCGAACATGAGCGCCGAAGAGTGGGGTTCGGCGGCGGACGGCAACGGCAACATCCACTACGTCGTTCCCTACGACCGGCTGGTGTGCAAAGGCGTCAGCGACTGGTATCCCGAGTCGACATGGCCGGCTGAGTGCGGCACCGGGCCGGATGATGAGACCTACGGAATCAACTGGCGGCACTACACGCTCATCGCACCGGAGTACGGCAGCAACGCCAACCACTCCGGCTGGGTGCGTACCATCGACACCACCGACCCGACCAAACCGTTCCTCGTCAGCGAGTGGCGACTGCCAGGAGAGGGGACGCTCGCCAATGGCAGCAAACACCCTCAGCATTACATCCCGGGCGGCTACATCTACAGCCCGCACAATGGTGACACCGGCACTGATGGCTCCGTCTTCTGGGCGCATTACCACGGTGGGGCGTGGGTGACTGACCATGGGCGGATCTGGGAGGAACTCGTATGGAAGGATGGGGTGCCCAACCCGGATGAGGGGTGGCAGGCGATCGAGGAACTGGCGCCGACGCACACGACCGGATACTACCTCCCGCATGGGCCACCTTGGATGGAGAACGCCAGCGAGGACCTCGAATACGACATGGCTGACTGCTGGGCGTCGTGCATGATCCCGTTCGACTGGGGGCTGGCGTACGACCCGCGGGGCTACATCTTCATCAGCGAGATGGTGAGCGGAGTCTACGTCGTTCAGGCCGAGGAGAATCTTGACCAGCGCTGGGCCTATCCGCCGCGTGACCACTCCACCCCTGAATCCGAGTGAGTGCGCTCAGGCTTCGCCGCTGCTGACGGAATGAGACTTCGTTTCCATGGCGCACGTAGTGCGCCGGCCGGGAACAGACTGATAACCGGGCGATTAGGATTGGATTCGATGGACTGGAAGTTAGTCGGGCTGTCCGCGCTGTTCGTGGCGATGGTCATCGCCTCTGGATTGGTGGGCTACTACGCGGTTCCGCACTCGCAACCGGATGACGGCGATGATTCCACAGACGGCGGTGAAGACGGGGGTCAGGACAATGGCATGATCGGCCTGGCTCCGGTCATCGCGCTCACGGATTCGACTCACCCCTATTCTCTCGACAGTTCCTCGCTGGCCATCGAAGGAGCGATCGCCGACGAGGACCCGATCAACGTCAGCATCACGCTGCGACTCATATCGCCCGTGAGCATGACCCAGCTCGGACTCTACAGCGTCGGTGTCGCCGAGGATGGAACCTGGTCGGTGCTGCTGCCTCTGAGAGACCCCGGCTCGTGGCTGCTGACCGTCGAAGCGACCGATGACGACGACAACACGGCCGAGACGACCGTGACCGTCAGCATCCTGCCGCCGGCTGAGGAGGTGGTCAGGGTGCTCATCGGATTCACCGAGCCCGCCGAGAACAGCACCGCCGCCTGGCTGGCGGGCAACCTGACGCACATGTTCACGCACACCTGCTCGATCAGTTACTGGCCGAGCGGGCAGGTCGAGGTGGAAGGTGCGATCAACGAGGTGGGCGATTTCAGCATCCCGGTCGATGTGAACACGACCGCGTACCACGGCGAGGTGAGGGCCACCTGTGGGCTGTTCAACATCCAGTCGACCTCGTTCGGCTACGTCATTCCCTACGAGCAGCCGGCACCGGAGTTCCCCGACGCCGACGGTGACGGTATCGTGGACGAGCGGGACGACTGCCCTGACACTCCCGCCAACGAGCCGGTGTGGCCGGACGGGTGCAGCAACAGCCAGCGCGACAGCGATGCCGACGGCGTGAACGATGAGTT
Source organism: Candidatus Poseidoniales archaeon (assembly GCA_022447885.1). GTDB lineage: Archaea > Thermoplasmatota > Poseidoniia > Poseidoniales > Thalassarchaeaceae > JAKUTA01. The sequence goes on from JAKUTA010000107.1 coordinate 4,617, forward strand.
GGACCAGTGCGAGGGCTTCGACGACAACATCGATGTCGATGCGGACGGGATTCCCGACGGCTGCGACCCGCTGGTCGATTCGGATGGCGACGGCGTGGCGGATTTCGACGATGTCTGTCCCGGATTCAATGACACATTGGACGCCGACGCAGATGGCACACCGGACGGCTGCGACGCTGACGACGACAATGACGGCGTGGACGATGTCGACGACCTGTGCCCGGGAACGCCGCTCGGAACTCCGGTGGGGCCGGATGGATGCGCGCTGCAGACGTGGGACCCGCTGGACACGTTCGTGTGCACAGGGGCCGGAATCTATCCGATCTTAGACCTGAATCCGCAGTATGGCTACCAGATCAACAGCGATTCGCCGTTCACCTGCGAGGTCAACGTGTCCGAGAGCGGTGATGACATGATCGTCGATAGCAACGGCATACCCAACCACGACTTCACCTCGACCTTGGGTTGTTGTGCCAGCGAACAGGATTACCAGTGGACGATCCCACTGAATCCCGTGAACGA
>JAKUTA010000108.1 GCA_022447885.1 Candidatus Poseidoniales archaeon
ACCCATCAGTCGATGGGCCTTGACGCTCCCTCATCAACCCTCGGAATCAACCTGTGCTGCTGCCACCCATTCATCGACCCGGCAGAATGCTCATGCCGTTGTCACCCGTCGCGCTGTCGATGAGTGCCGAGAATGGTGCTGGAGAGGTGGTCGGCCGAGCTGTGGCGCTGGTGTCCGGAGGCATCGACTCCCCGGTGGCGGTGGCGCGCATGGTTTCGGCAGGCTGGGAGGTGATTCCGTTGCATTGCAGTCAGGAACCTGTGACCGGGCCGGAGGCTCAGGAGAAGACCGTCGAAGCTCTTCGGCGACTGCGAGGCCAGGATGGACCATTGGGGGGAATGGGAGCACGCATCGATGGGACGCTGCACGTGGCCCCGGTCGCGCAGACTCTCGCCCTGTTCACGGACGGTGAGTGCCACCGTGATTACTTCGTGCACATGAAGCGGCTGTTCAACGCCATCGCTTGTCTGCTCGCCGACGAGGTGGGAGCGAGCCATCTGCTGACCGGCGAGAATCTCGGACAGGTTTCGAGCCAGACACTCGGGAACATGGGTGCGGTCGAGCGGGCGTCTGACCGGCCCGTGCTGCGTCCGTTGCTGGGCATGGACAAACAGGAGATTGTCGATGAGGCGCGCTCGCTCGGAACATTCACCATCAGCGAGGGACCGGAGATGTGTGATGCGCTCGGTCCAGCACACCCGACGACGGTCGCCAACATCGGGCGGTTGCTTCGGAATGAGGATGCTCGGGGTGGACTCGCTCAACTCGCGCTCTCCTGCCATGAAAACAGGGAAACAGCGTCGCTGGATGGCTGACCGGTGTTGGGCGCAAGTCCAACGGGGTTAAATGCGAAATGAGGCTGCGTACGCCGAACCGCGTAGCGGTTTATGGGATGATGACAATGAATGAACGCCGAAAGACGCTACGCAGCCTGCTGGTGGTCGCCGTGATGATCTTCTCAACCACGGTTGTCCACGCCGCCACGGTCAACACCTTCGCCAACGCCGCGACTGAAGTGAAGGTCGAACTACGAGATCCCGGAAGTTATCTTGACTCATACACGGGTAGGATCATCCTGCCGGAAGGAGAGACCGTGACCTCTGCGACTGTCGAGGTGCAGAACGACTTCGCCACCCTTGCGTTCCATCGTTCCTACGATTCAACGGTGCAGAACAACATCTGGGACGCTCGCTTCAACAACATGCTGTCCTACAGCAGCTCCGGATGTCACCAGACCCAGATCTTCAACTGTGACTTCACGACCACTGAAGACGAACTGGCGCTCACCAGCGAGGGATTCAACGCCGACTTCGAGACCAGCGCAGATGGTTTCACCCCCGGGGATCCGGTTGACACCTTCAACTGGGAGCGAGTAATCACCCAGCCCACCCCCATCCTGCCCACCGGGTGCGCTACGGGAGACACCTGCTGGGGAACCAACTTCCTCGATCCCGACTACACCGATGACTCGCTCTCCAGCGAGTTCCAGTACGAGTTGATGTCCGGCACGATCCAGGTCCATCCCGGCAAGAGTCAGGCGACGTTCAAGTCGCTGCACTCTCTCTACTATCGGGGCACTGGTACGGCCAAGTACTACGATGACTGCGCCTACGTCGCCCTCCGAGAGTCGATGGATGCGGCGAGTTGGAGTCCATGGGGCTTCCACGACATCGACCGTGGCAACTCGACTGGAATCAGCCCCGGCCAGCACGGCATGTTCCAGCGTGGCACGCTCGCCAATCAGGTGACGGCAGGGTGCAGCGGCAAGGGCACTGTCACCGTCCCTCTCAATGCGTGGGTGCTCGCTGGGCAGAGCGACGGCGGTACAGCCGGCAGCCTGCAGTGGGCGACGCTGGCGCTCGATCTCTCAGCTTACGAGAACATGTACGTCCAACTGATGTTCGTGCTCGAGCGCAACCCCCACACCGCCACCCCAGGCAACGGTTCGATGCAGGGTTGGTACATCGACACGATGCGCGCCGGAGATCCGCTGCCCCAATCCGGCTACGTCACAATGGGTCCGTTCTCGAACATGGCCTCCCAGAACAACGGCTTCCCCGATGGATTCGGAGTGCTCAGCATAGAGTCGGCGACCCCCCCTGGCGCCAGCTTCACCATCGATGTCTTCGACGCGTCGAACAACCAGTTGGTCGTTGACGGCCACGGAAACGTGCTCACGGGGTTGACGGGAAGCACGATCGAGTTGTGGGACGTCGACGCTTCTGTCTATTCGCTGCTCAACCTCCGTTTCAACTACAACAGCGGCTCCAGCCGCATCGCAACCCCGGTTCTCTACGGATTCAGTCTCGGAACCAAGATTGGAACCGGACTGCGAGACATGGCGGGAATCCAAGCCTTCGGGGGGTCGTTCATACCAGGAGCGTGGACTGCGGATCAGTTGGGGGGGACGATAATCTACATGTCGGAGATCAAGGACTCGACGTGGACTCCTGCGAAGATCAAGAATCGGTTCTCGATGCCGGTGGTAGCGGCCAAACCGATAGTGGAGGATGACTGTGGCAACGGCGATATCATGCTCCATCCCTTCAATGAGAATTCAGGCGAATTCCTGCATGCCACCAACGATACGTGGTATGAATTCAACACCACTGCGGACGGCGTGCCCATCCCCTCGACGGGTGTGGGGCTGGCGGTGATGTATGCGGCACAGTGCACTGTGACCGGCATATGGTTGGAACTGAAGTTCGCGCACAGTTCCGAGGGCCTCACCATAGATGTCGCAGGCGACAACGACTTGCAATGGGGGATCACCCATCCGGCGTTCGGTGCCTACGGACGGCAGAGCTACTTCCGTAGCCAGGTCGTCGACGGCGTGAACATGCGTGCCGAGACCATGTCGATGAGCATGGCGGTCACCGGCAGGGCCGAGGGTGCTCCGTTCCTGCTACCGAAGGACGCCAACGTGACCCACGCCGAGGTGTCCTTCTCTGATAGTTACGTAGGCAACGCCTCGATCACCCTGATCGCCGCCAATCAGGAGCAGCACCTCGGTTTCACAGATGGCGAATTGGAGATGACCCCCGACAACTGGAGGGCGCTCGGTCAGTTCTCTGGCGAACTGCAGGCGCTGCTCGACGACCCTCAGGTGCCGGCGGCGGTAGTAGATGAGTTCGGCAACGAGTGGGTGCAGTTCCGTTTCAGGTTAGATAACGGTACTGCCGGAGTCGGTTCCAGCATCACCATGCGCGACCTGGAGATATTCTACGAATGGACGGTCGTCCTTGGAGCCACCCACGACTTAGCGCGTGAACTGAATCAGGGCGTGGCGCTGGGTGCTCCTTCCGGAGGTGAGGTGGCCGTGCCCATCAGCATCCAGGGTGACACGGGCGGTGCAGTCAAACTGAAGAATCTCCTGGTGACCACCGAGAGCGGATACGACAACACGCTCAACACGACGGGCAGTTGGTCCGGGCTCTACGCGAACGGGGACGTCTACGAGGTGGTCACGACCCATTCGTTGGCGGTGAGCACCGGCGAGACGATCGCCCATGCCAGCCTGCAGTTCGAGTCCGAGTCGGGCAACGCCGAGTTCCTGTGGACGGCTGCCAACGATTCCTTCTGGGAGCGTGGAGACGAGACGATGTTGTCGCTGATGGTGATGCAGTCTTCGGCCACCGACGTGGCGGACGGGAAGCAGGTGCTCTGGCGCTTCCGGGTGAACAGCGACTGGCAGGATTCACCCACGGTCAGGGTGTTCGCCACGATGATCACCGCTTCTGGCTCTGAGGGACTGCCGGCCGCGCTGATGCTCAACCCGACAGTTGGCAACGCGGTCGAGAACGACGTGATCATCCAGCGACTCGATGTCTTCAATCAGGGCGGAACCCTGCAGCCTGACCTCACCAACGTCAGCAGCAGTCAGGTGATCACGCTCAACGGTTCGGTCCGCTTCGAGAACCTGACCGTGTCGCCTGACCCAGCGGATTACAACCTCGTGTTCGAGTTACAGAACCAGTCGAACTTCAGTCATTGGATCGAGGTCGACAGACTGTCGAGCATCATCGGAGGCGACTTCGAATGGCAGCCCACCATCGCTGTAATCGCCGCCGGCACCGACACCTACCGGGTGCGCATCGCCGACTACAGCGGTGGCGACACCCTCTGTCCGCCAACGCAGTACAATCCCGATTCCGACTGTGCCATCCGCATCGTGCTGAACATCGACACGTACGCACCCGTGCTGGTGAACATCAGCGTCTGGGACATGATATCCGAATGGCGTGAGCTCACCGACGACACTTGGATTCCCCCGGCCCCGAACCAGAGGTTCCGCGTAGTCGCCCGCGATTTCCCCCAGGCCCCGTCCGCACTGCTGCTCTACTACTGGGTCGAGGCGCAGCACGATGACAACGACAACCGCATTCCCGAGCCCAGCGAGTACCGCACCGTCAGTCTCACACCGGTGTTCGTCGACGCCTTCGGCAATACCACCTACGAACTGGACAACCCGATATGTCCACCGCAAAACGACTGCCTCGACGACCAGCAGAGCGGACTGAACATCCCAGAGGGGGATACCGCTCCGCGCACAAGCCTGTTCGTGGTCGGCACGGATACCGGTGGGAACGCCATCAACGGTGGCGCAGCCGGGTTCATGAACGACCTGATCACCTACATCGGCCTCGATTCGCGCGCTCCGGGTATTTACTCGCTCCACGTCTCGGATGCATACGGCAACCCGCTCACCGAGTTCAACAAGTCGATGTACGCAGGCAACGTCTACCACCTGCTCGTCGATGGCAAGGACGACAACGGCTGGCGCGATCTTGACTACATCAAGATCGACCTGAACCCGTACGTCACCAACGACATGGTACTCTGGTTCTCACCGCGCAACGGCACCGCGTGGACCGACAGCCTGTGGGTGGACATCCTCAACGTCACCGCCGACGGTGTGGGCACGCGGTTGACCAAGGCCGACGGGACCGTGCTCATCGACCCGTTCGAGACCGAGTTCCTACTCGACATGCCGATCCGTCTCCACTGGAGCGTGCCGACGGTCGGAGGCGTGGTTGATCCGGATGTCTACATGAAGGACCTCGACCCGGACAACCAGGAGAGCAAGTTGTCAGCCAGCCGCTACAAGCAGCGCTG
>JAKUTA010000109.1 GCA_022447885.1 Candidatus Poseidoniales archaeon
CCAGGTCTGCTGGAGGATGTTCTGGCGCGCGGACTGCTGCCACGGTCCGGATTCAAGTATGGCACACGCTGGCGCCTCTACGACCGCCCCCTGGGTGTGACTCACGCCCCCTACCTGCTGCAACATGAGGACGAAGCACCGTCCGACTGGGCTCAGGTGTGTCTCTCCGCCCGCATGGCCACCGGGGTGAACAAGACCTGGCTGTGCGGATTCGAGCAGGCGGGAGAATGGCGCTATCTCGCCGTCACGCGACCGCCGCCCGATGCTCGCTGGGCCAATCCAAGACGTTGAGGGCTCTCACCTGACGACCCTGAGGTCACGCCGACCCTGGCACACAACATCCCCCCCTCTACCACGCCACACACCCCTCTGACCACTTTCACCGGGGTGGCCCCCCTGCACGCGCAAACGAGGTGGTGCCGGGCGGCCGGATGAGGGTCATGGGCAGGACGGTTGCTACATGGAGGAGGCGAATCGAAGAGCGGATGGTGCAATGGACCGCGTTCAGGAGAGCGCTGCGCACCGAGGACAGGCTGGCGCTGGATGAGGTGGCCAACGCGGTGCGCCAGCGGGCGTCCGCCGGCGGGATGATGCCGACGCCCGACCCGTTGGAGCCGATCCTGCTCTCAGTGCTGGTCGACGCATTCGTGCGCATCCGCAGGCTCGAGGCGAGGTTGGAGGAGATGGAGTGAGAGACGCGTCGCCCCCGAGGTGAGTGAGTCCACACAGGCGGGTCGCTGATACCATGCCGTCAGGATGGGTGCTCGACTGCCATCTCGAGCGCACGACCGAGCGCATGGTCACCTGGATCAAGCTCGATTCAGGTGCGGTCATCCGCCAGACGCGGGAGTGGCGCATCAGCCTGCACGTGCTCGCCGGCATCGAGCGGCTCGAGCGGCTGGCCCGCTGGCTGGCGCAGCCCGAGGTGCAGCATGGGTTCGGACGATTGGAATGCCGCTTCGAGCGGCGCTGCTGTGAACTCGGCGGCCAGCGCAGCAGCACGGTGCTGGCGGTCTCCACCGACCGCCCGAGCCGCCTCCTGCGACTCGCCGAGGCCATCGACGGGCGCGGCGGCTGGCTGCGCCACGAACTGTTCTCGGTCGACCAGAAGCTGGCGCAGCGCCACTTGGCCGACCTCGGCACGTATCCGTTCGGACGAGTGCGCATCGACGGCCGGAACCTGATTCCGCTCGACGAGCGCAGCCAACTCGACTGGCCGCTGCCGCCGCTGCGCATCCTGCACCTGCACACCGACTGCCGCGACGAACATGGGCAGCGCACCGCGCGGGCGCCGCTCAGGACGATCACCCTCACGCCCGGAGCGCGGCTCGGAGTCGATGAGGAAGCGGGGCCGGCGCGCATCATCGAAGCACGACATGGCGGGGGAGGAGAGGCGTGCGCGTCAGAGGCGTGCGAGATGCTCGATGCGCTGCACTGCTCGATGGAGGAGTTCGACCCCGACGTGCTGGTGACCGAGGCGGGCGACCGCATCGACCTGCCCGCGCTGCGCAGGCTGGCACGCCGTGCAGGACGTGAACTGCGACTCGGGCGCAGCGAGCACGACGGAACACCGCGCTCCCGGGCGCGCACCGCCTGGAGTTACGGGAGGATGCTGCGCAAGGAGGCGTATCACGCCCTCGAGGGGAGACTGCACATCGACATGTCCGGATCGTTCATCGTGCGCGAGGGTGGCATCGAGGGACTGCTCGAACTGGCACGGCTGGCGGGCCTGTCCGCACAGGACCTCTCACGGCTGTCACCGGGCTCGGCCATCAGCGCCATGCAGATGCGCCAGGCGATGGAGGACGGAGTGCTCGTCCCGTGGAAGAAGAACCGGCCGGAGGATGTCAAGAGCGGCCTCGAACTGCTGGCGGCGGACCGCGGCGGGCTCTACCTGGAACCGAAGGTGGGTGTCCACCACCGGGTGGTGGAACTCGACTTCGCCTCGCTGTTCCCCTCGATCATCGCCACGCGCAACATCAGTCCCGAGACGCTCGGATGCTCCTGCTGCGACCCCGGAACCGTCGAGGGCAGAGTGGGTGACGTGGATGGCGACGGTGCTGGACACAACGGTGGTGATGACGACGGCTGTGGTGGCGGTGAGGTCGGTGACGGCCGACTCCCCCTGGGGGTGGAGGAAGCGGCCATGGAGGTGGCCAGACGACTCTCTGCCAGCGAGGGGGAGTTGTTGCTCGCCGTGCCCGAACTGTCGCTGCACTGCTGCACCCGCAGACACGGGTTCCTCGGCAGGGTGGTCGCCCCGATCATCGAGCGACGCCGCTCGCTCAAGGCGCAACGTGTCGAGAAGGGGGATGTGTTCGACCGACGCCAGAACGCGCTCAAGTGGGTGCTCGTCACCTGCTTCGGATACACCGGATACCGCAACGCCCGCTTCGGGCGCATCGAGTGTCACGAGGCCATCTGCGCGTGGGCGCGAGAAATACTGCTGCAGGCCATCGAGGTCGCTCGCGACGAGGGCTGGGACTGCCTGCACGCCATCGTCGACTCGATGTGGCTCAGCGACATGCGTGAACGTGATAAGCCTTCCCGCAATCGTTCTATAGAGAGAATAATCCACCGTCTCAACTCCGAGGTGGGCATTCCCATAGACCTGGAGGACGAATACGACTGGATCGCATTCCTGCCCAACCGCACCACCGGCGTCGGTGCGCTGACGAAGTACTTCGGGTACGGACACGGATGGAAGGTGCGCGGCATCGAGCTGCGCCAGCACTCCACCTGCATCTGGGTGGAACAACTGCAGCAAGGAGCGCTCGACCTGCTCAGGGATGATCCCGGTGAGGGGAGTCAGCGGAAAGTCGTGGAATACTTACATTCAGAACTGGCACGTCTGCGATCCGGCGAGATTCCGATCCGGGACCTGGTCGTGGCCAGGCGGGTCCAGCGCGAACTGCACCACTTCCGCGCGATCACCATCACGTTCGCCGCGCTCACCCGCGCCGCCCGCCTCGGCCGGCGCATACCACCGGGACACAAGGTCCGCTTCGTCGTGGTCGACCGCGACGCTCGGGACATCGGCTCGCGGGTGCGCTTGCAGGCGGAGATCGAATCGAAGTCCGCTGCCTGTCGCGATGTGCGCGGAGAGGTGGGGTTCTACGAGCCGCTGGCCGTGCGCTCCATCTGGGCTGTGCTCTCCCCGTTCGGCTGGGATGAGTCGGGAATACTGCGGGCGTCGCGCTCACCGTTGACGCTCACCGCCTTCTCCGCCTTCGATGTGAAATCGAGCAGCGACGCCTGATTCCACGGCAGCGGACGCCAGCGCAGCGTCTCGCCGCTCGGCTGATGCAGCAGTCGCACTCCGGAAGCGGTTCGCCCATGCACTGGCCGCGAGCGCAGAGTGGCATCGGCATGACGCAGCAGCATCTGTTCGTGCTCCCGTGGGAGCGGCGGGCTCGCCCTGGTGGCGACGCTGACGAGCACGCACATGCTCCGTTCGCGGGCGAGGGTGGTGAGCGCCTCCAAGGACGAGCGCAGCAGGGCTCTGCCCTCGCCTCCGGCGACCTGCGGATCGGCGAACATCGCCGCCAGCCTGTCGACTATCACCAGACGCAGTTCCTCTGGTGTCCCCTCGCCCACCGCCGCCAGCCGCGCCACCTGCGCCTGCAGCTGATGGGCGGTGAAGCCACGGCAGACCTGCATCCGCGCCAGCGCGGCGCGCACGTCCGCCCCGCGCCAGTGCAGCAGCGGTGTGAGCCGCCCGGGGTCGATGCGCCCGCCACCATCGATCCAGTGCAACGGGCGGTCGGCGGCGAGTTCGGCAGCGGCCACCCGCAGCAGCAGAGGTTCCAGTTCGCGACCAGATTGCAGAAACAGCGTCAACTCCCCGCAGCGCGGGCGCGCGAAACAGCGATCGAGCAGCCGGTCTCCCCAACTCAGGGAGCCGACGATGCATTCGGCTGACGCGTCAGGAACAGGTTCGGCGTCCGTTTTGGAAGCGGTTGCGGCCTGAGCGGCGGGGAACACCTCGAGCGCGCACATGGAGACACCGGGGCGATGAGCAGGGAGGTCGGATAGGATAGGTTGCCGGACGGAGGCGCGCGCGGCGCAAACTGAATCTGTAGCCGAGCAGGCTCGCCACGGGGGAAGATGTGCGTGGACAACTGTGATGCCAGCGAGTCCCGTCAGCACCGAGGAACATGTGTGGCAGATTCGCCTTGCACAGCGGCCAGGAGCGGCTGGAACTGGTGTTCGATGCCCAGCCGTTGCCCGATGAATTGGCACCCGAGGCGTCGTGGAACGTGGCACCCAGCCGGTGGGTCCCCGTCGTTGTCTCGACCCCACCGGCAGGAGTGGAAGGCCCGGCACCGCGGCACATGCGCCTGATGCAATGGGGACTGCTGCCGCACTGGGCGAAGGAGGCGAAAGGTGGTCGACGCCCGATCAACGCCCGCTCCGAGACGGCGCACGAGAAGCCGATGTTCCGCAGCAACCTCGCCCGGCGTCGTTGCCTCATCCCCGCTGATGGCTGGTTCGAATGGCAGGAGACCGGCGGGACGAAACAACCCCACTTCATCCACCCCTTGGATGAACGCCCACTCGGGCTCGCAGGCATCTGGGGGACCTGGTCATCCACTGATGGGGATGCGCTCGAATCCTTCACCATCCTCACGACCTCGGCAGCCGAGCACCTCGCGGGCCTGCACGAGCGCATGCCGGTGATCATCCCGCCCGAGGACTGGCAGGCCTGGCGCGACCCCGAGACCGCGGCCGCGGACGTGAACTCCCTGCTCTCGGCCGAGTTGGTCCACGCGGCAGCGACTGTCATCGACCATCATCCGGTGGGCACCGAGGTCAACAGACCGCAGAACGACCACGCCGGTCTCATCGAGCCTCTCCCGACACTCGACTGACAGGCACTGCGGCTGCACGCTACTGTGAGCGGAGAAAACGGCGTGCGGCATGGATTCGAGCAGGGCACGTTGAACTGGCGCGCTCATCGTTCATCGCCGAGGTCCCGTATCGCATTCGGGTCGCTGAACCGCTGGGTTTCCGGCGGGGGCTCGCCGGGACGTTTCGGTCCGGAAGGAGCAGACGGGTTCG
>JAKUTA010000011.1 GCA_022447885.1 Candidatus Poseidoniales archaeon
CGAGGCGTATGCCAACTGGCTCGTCGACGCCGCCGATGCCACTCTCAGGCGCATCGACACCTTCCAGCGGAGCCGCGACCTGCCGCAGGACGCCGCTGCGTACCGCACCGCTGACATTCCACCCGACCTCGCCGACAGTCTGCTGCTCGCCGGCGCGCACTATGGGGAGATCGACCCGGATGTCTACATGGTTGGCGTGCTCAGGGCGCTCGACCGTTCTGAGGGGAACATCAGCGAGTTCGCCGATGACGCCGTGGGTGATTCCAGCGGCTCGCTCGACGAGTTCACGGTCGATGCTGAATCGGGGGAAGCATCGGAGGGCAAGAGCGTGGAGGACATCTCCAAGATCATCGAGAAGCACACGCTGTCCGCTGACGTCGGCGATGGTGTGGCCTACGACGACCTCATCGGCCACTGCGCGACCCACCATATCAGCCGCGGGGAAGCGGAGCCCGTGCTCGACAGTCTGGTGGATGACGCAAGACTCTACGAGCACACCTTCGGTCGCTTCAAGCACATCGAGGCGAAGTGACGCGCCATTGCAGCCCATGAGTACTTCTATCAGCGAACTGCCGCTGTCCACCGACTGGTGTCACATGTCTGGTAAGCGCGCCTGCTTCATCCGTTCTGTCGACGGAGACTGGTTACAGATACCGGATTGCTCCATTGATATCGAGATTCGTCGCCGACTCACCCGTGAGATTGTTCGCGGTCACGAGGGTGATGACATCGTCGACGAGGGAGCAGAGAGCGCTGAGTACACCGTCAGTGGAGTACTCGACGACGCAACTTATCTGAGGGTCATGAGCATCTTCCGTTCCGGTCAGCCGTACTTCATCGAACCGTTCGATGAGAAGGAGATCAAGGTCGCCATCTCACACTTCAAGTTGAATGGAGATACAGGTGATTTCGAACTCACCCTCATAGAAGACCGTGTCTGAGGATTCCCAATGTCCGCTATGGAAGAGGAACGCGACCTCATCTATGCCCTCAGGGCGCTCCAGGTGCTGATGGGCTCAGGGGTGGGTCTGGAGGGGGCGATCCACCATATCGCGCAGGGTGGATATGGCAGGTTCACCGATGACTGCAGCGACATGATATCCAACATGGAACGGGGGAGGATGCTCGAGGAGGAGCTGCAGCGCTTGATCCGCTCCGCCAAGAGCGACGCCTACCGCCGCCTGCTCAACTCGATGCGCACCAACGTCACCTCGAACACCGACCTGCTCTCCTCGCTCGAGCAGCAGGCGGAACGCGAGGAGGAGTCGCGCTCGGACAAGTTGAAACGCTACATAGAGAGCCTGCAAGGACTTCCTGAGACTGCGCTGTCAATCGGTTTCCTCATTCCGCTGATTCTCGGAATCGGGGCGATGGCCCCCTTCCTCATGGGCGACCTCCAAGGTGTGCCCGGGGTCACTATCCCACCCGCGGATACGATGCTGAACATGTTCCGAGGAGGCATGGTGCTCGCGATCACCGTCCTCGGGATGTTGGTCTGGGGAGCGCACAACAAGGATCCGGGGGTGTGATGCATGGAATTCTCACTGTTCGGAATCCTCGAGATGGTGACTGACAGCCTGATGATGAGCCTGCTCGTGCCGATCACGATCCTGTGCGCCGGTGGCGGCCTGCCGTACGTCCTGGAACGGAGACGCCGCCGTTCGCTCGAGAAGGCGCTGCCCGAGGTGCTCGAGACGATCTCCACCACCCTCGGCGCCGGCCTCGGCCTGCAGCAGGCGTTCACGGACATGTCGCGCCAGCGCGAGGACCTGCTCGGCAGGTTGCTGCGCGACGCGGTCGCCAAGAGCAAAGCGACCTCCTTCGATGCCGCCCTCTCCGACTTCGCCCTGCGCACGCGCAGCCCGATGGTCCAGCGGGCGATGAACCTCCTGCAGACCGCCAACGCCAACGAGGCCCCCCTGCAGCAGGTGACCTTCTCCATGAGCATCGAGTACGACCGGCTGGTGCGCCTGCAGAACAAGCGTCACGCCGACCTCGTCGGCTCGGCCGTGATGATGCAGATACTCATGTGCGTCCTGCTGCCGGCGGTCATCGGCATGATGTACGGTCTGTTCGCCCCGGCCTCCTCCGGGATTCCGATGACCGACATCCACAATTCGGTGATGGTCTACTTCGGATTCGCCGCCGCATTCGGCGTGCTCGCTGGCGCGGTGATGATCGGTCGCTCGATGACGTCCTCACTGTGGTGGGTCGCTCCTTGGGCGCTGCTCGGCCAATTCACCTATATGGCGACGTATCTCAGCGCCGGCCAGATGGTGTGATGCAGCATAGGGGGTGGAGCAGATGAGCAAGAAGGTGCTGGATAACTATGGGAGGGTGTCGATCTATCTGGAGCAGGGCCATCCCAGTCCAGTCTACCATATCGACGGACAGATTCCCGCCAACCCCTACGGCTCGCTGATGCCCTTGCTGGAGGATGACTTCCTTGAGGAGGTGATGTACAACGGAGGCCAGCAGTGCGTGAAGGTCGCCCACCGTGAGTGGGGAATCTGTCGCACCAACATCTGGATCGACGATGAAGAAGGTCTGCAGATCGCCAAGAACATCGCCGCGTTCACCAACGTGCCGTTGGGTGATGGCCCGGGAATGGTCCCTCTGTTCGACGGTCGCCTTCCTGATGGCAGCCGAGTGTCCGGACTCATCCCACCGATCTCCCCTGACGGGCCGACGCTCACCATCCGCAAGTTCCGCGAGGATCCGATCACGATAATCGACCTCATCGAGTGGAACACGGTCACCAGCCGCCTCGCCGCCATGCTGTGGGCCTGGGTTGACGGGCTGGACGCCAAGCCTGCCAATTTCATCATCTCTGGTGGTACTGGCTCCGGGAAGACCACCACCCTGAACTGCCTGGGCATGTTCATCCCTTGGGACAAGCGACTGCTCACCGTCGAGGACACCGCTGAACTGCAGTTGTTCCACGACCACTGGCTGCGCATGGAGACGCGCTCCGAGCGGCCGGACGGCACTGCCGAGGTGACCATGGATGACTGCCTTCGCTCGAGCCTCAGGATGAGGCCGGATCGCATCATCGTCGGTGAGGTGCGCGGCTCCGAGGCGTCGACTCTGCTCACCGCCATGCACACAGGTCACGACGGCTCGTTCGGCAGTCTGCACGCCAACACAGCCTCAGAGACGGTCACCAGGATGACCTCGCCACCGATGAACGTGCCACCGATCATGATGGTGGGACTCGACCTGATCATCGTGCAGACACGTCTGCACCGTGGGGGAAAGCACGTGCGGCGCATCACCGAGATCGCCGAGATCGCCGGCATGGAAGGCGACCGTCCGCGGTTGAACCCGGTCTGGAAGTATGATCCTGCGACCGACACCATCTCCGAGACGGGCGTCCCGAGCAAGCTGCGCGAGATGATCTGCGCAGCCGCGGGTATCCGGCCGGCGGACTTCGAGGCGCACGTTCGCCAACGAGAGCAGATCCTGCTCGACCTGATGGACCGCGGGGTGCGCGACATAGAGTCAGTGTCGAAGGTCATCCAGTCGTTCTACTCACAGCGCGATTGAGTTGGTCAATCGCTGCCGCCGGAGAGTCGGCGGAGCAATTCGTCGGCCGAGTCGAGTTTCTGCTTGACCCGATCGATGTCTGACCGTTCACCCACAGGTTCGGACACGCTGGCGAGGCTGGGCGGCTCGCGACCCATGTCGCGCAGCACTTCGCGCATCGACTCGACGACTCCGGACACCTGGTCCGAGTCGAGGGAGAGACTTGTGGGCAGCGCGGGGATGTCCGCCGCATCGATGTAGCCCATCTCGGCGGCGAGGACACCCGCCGCTGCGAGCAGGCGTGGCCGTACTTCGGGGTGATCGGAGTTCCAGCCGCGGCGCTCGAGGAAGCGGACGAGCAGGGCGTGTTCGACGGGAGTGAACGCACCGTCCGCCCGCCGGATGATGGTCTCCACGACTCGCTCGAACGCCTCCATCTGGTTCTCGATGCGCTCGAGCACGGCGATCGCCTCCGGTGTGATGTTGGTGCCTCCGCGGTAGAGTTGCTCCAACGCCCGCTGGCGTCGAGCGGTGACCGGGTCCATCTCATGCTCGCTCGCTTTGAGCGACACCTGCAGGTCGAACAGTCCGTGGATGCGCCCGCTGATGGCGGGAAGGTCCAGATCCAGCCCCGCCTCGACCGCTGCCAGTTCGAACTCCATGCGTGCACGGGCGATGTCGCCACCCGCTCTGTCGAGGATGACATCGAGCGTGTCGAGCAAGCCGGCACGGGCCGCTTCGAGATCGTTCAGCGCCCCGCGCTCCCTCCAAGAGCCCGGCTGCGAGCCGCTGGTCGCCTCCTCCTCGCTGCGCAGGCTGACCATGTTCGTCAACTCCGCCAGGATGTGCTCGCGCACCTCGGCGTGCTGGATTCCGAATCCCAGTCTGCCCAGGTCATCGATGAATGCGGCGATGTCCATCTCATCGTGTTGGCGACCGACCAGCAGGAACTCACGAAGTTGGCTGGTGAGTTCAGCGCGGCGAGCCTCGAGCTCGAGCATCGACGCACCTGACCCTTCGTCGACCGTCAATGGCGCCGGACCGGTGTCTACCGGAATCACGGTCACCTCGGCAACTTCGGCTTCTTCCTCTGTGGGTGCTTCCGTCGCGGGAGTCGGTTCAGCGGCAACGGCGACCGTTGGCGCACCGCGCTTGCCCTGACGCAGGCTCTTCTTCACCCGGCCCCACGAGCCATCCTCGGTGCCGAGCACACCGGCCACCCTGCCGAGCAGTTGGTTCTTCGAGCCGGACCGCTGCAGGTTCAGGCTCACGCACAGCGCGTGCAACTCGTCGCGGTTCATGTCCGGAAGTGATTCGGCCCTGAGTTTCTTCGGGTCGTGGTTGAGGTGCAGCCAGAGACGCTGCCACTTCTGCTTCTTGGATCCGGAACTCTTGATGCCGAACACCTTCAACAGGTCACTCAGTCCCTTCTCCGGGTTCGCCTGCAGGTCATCCAGGGAGAGATCGACATCGGTGAGCACGAGCGCGGCGATCAACCGAGCGCGCAGTTGCTCGACATTCCCACTTTTCGACAGGTCATGCTGCTCAGCGATGCCGCGGAGGTCCTCCAAACGGCTCTGGTAGAGCCTCTCGAGCAGGTCCCGGTCGACATCCATGGGGCTCCCTAAGTGTTGGTGCAGAACAATTTGGACATCTATGTTGCGCCTACGGCGTCCCCCAATCGGCCCTTATGGTCGGCGACAGGTTCAAACCGAGCCGTCAGAGGTCGCCATCGGTCCAGACATGGACCTCCGAGGCCCCCTCCATGGGCGAATACCGCAAGTCGGCGCAGCGGCGCATGCACGATGCCGAGGTTGAGTGGAGGAAATGGCACAAGGTGGTGGCGAAGGATGCCAAGTCGATGGTCGGGGACATGCTCGTGGAGTTGGACAACCGGCACCAGAAACTTCTGAGTGAATTCTCCGCCGCTGGGCAGCGCCGTGATGCCGTGGCCAGAGATATGGCTGGAATCCAGAAGGAAGTCAAGAGTGTCCAGAAGGCGATGACCCGGGGGGACGTCAACTGGGAGAGCGTGTCGGAGCGGCTGCTCAACCTCGCTCGGGCCATCGGCGGCATCAGGGCGGGTTTCGCCAGTGTCGAGAGCACCCTGCGCCGCATACGTGAGCAAGGGCCGAGTGCCACGGAGATCGTCGATCACCTGACCGAGGAGATGCAGAAGGAGAGGCTGAACTGGGAGCAGTCAGCGAGCGCGTTCGAACACATCTACATCGAACTTGAGAGTGCTCACCTCCCCCCCGGAATCCAGGACGCCAATGACTACGTCGAACACGGTATGTTTGAGCCAAACATCGCCCTAGCCAGAAATGACGATTCGCCAGCCGCGGTGGCAGCGGTCACCGAGGAACTCCACGATCTGCTGTATCCGAACGAGCCTGACCGAGAACCGAGCGGCGCGGAGATCGCTGCACAAGCCGGCGAGAAACTGCTGCCTTCCAACGATGAGGAAGTCGAGGACTGACTCACAGGTCGAGAAATGGATCCGACGCCGGTCCACGACCGGGCAGTTCGGGTTGCACCTCGGCGGTCAGTCGCAGCAGTTTCTTCCAGTCCCCGAGCAGGAACCGCGTCGTTTGCATGGCTGAATCGAGATCGCACAGACGTTCCATGCTCACGCTCGCCCGTCCCAGACGGCCGAGCAACTCGAGGCTGATCTCTACTTTCGGTTGCTTCTGCACGAGTTCTCCTTCGAGGTTCTTGAGCACTTCCTGGGTGAACAGATCACGCCTCCGTTCCGCCTCGCGGAGCATTGGTCCGGGTTGCCGGTTGCGCACCATCATACCGAGCCGGTCGTGCAGTTGCTCGTCAATGCCGTCGAGCAGGCACGTGGACACTTCATGCGCCAGCGTACCCTCGATGTCGGTCAGTTCGTGGGCGATGCTGAGTGGGAAGCCGGTGCGCGCCACCAGCACCACCATCCCTGCCAGGGGTGAGGGCAGGAAGCGGATGAGCTCGTTCTCCTTGGGGTCGTGGCTGAGCGCGTGTCTCCGGGTCTTGGCACCCGTCACACGATGCAGATGCCGTGCGATCACATAACCGTCGATGTCACCTGCCTGACGCAATCCCTCGGCCCACTCGAAGAACGCCATCGCATCACCGGCGGCCACCTCATCCGGGAGGTCGACCTCCTCCAATGCCGCGTGCGCCGCCGCATCCCTGACTCGCATGTCGGAGCGGTACCTCCTGAGTTGCCGGCGCTGCAGTCTCGTCTCCGACAGCACGATGGCGCGGTGCGGTAGATGGCTCGGTCTGTCCTCGGAGACGATGATGTGGTTCCAGTCGCGCAGCGCGAGTCCCCCGATGACCTCGAGCCCGGATTCGAGTTCTCCTCGAGCCCAGAGATCGAGGGCTGCGGCAGCCACGAGGTCGCATTCTCCCGAGTCGAGCGTTGAGAGCGCGTCGTCGAGGTTCGCTGCCCCGGAGATGGTCAGCGAGGAGAGTTCTTCGGTGCGGATTGCTTCAGCCGCTCCGAGCACATCAGCCTGCAGCGATGCGGCCGCCAGCAGGGTCAGGTCATCGTCCGGCATCCTGTCCACCTCGTGTGCGGCCTTTGGCCGCAGCCACCCGTTGATATAGCCGCCCCTTCTGCTGGCGAATGGGCAGCATGCAGAGCAGCGAGACGCATTCCACCCTGCTCGATGAGCGGCGGGAGATGTTCGAGGCGGCGCTCGAGAAGCACGTGGCCGACGCGGAGGCCGGTCCTTCAGGCGCGGTGATGGAGTTGGCGAAGCATGTGCTGCTCGCAGGTGGCAAGCGCTGGCGTCCGGTGCTGGTGATGCTCGCCTACGAACTCGCCGGGGGTGAGAATGATGAGGACATCATGCCGCTGGCGCTCGCTTTCGAGTTGATCCACACCGCCACGCTCGTCCACGACGACATCAATGACAACGCCAAGCTCAGGCGGGGCGTCGTCACGCTGCACGAGCGCTTCGGGAGCGTCAGGGCGGTCGTCGTCGGCGACTACCTGTTCGTCGAAGGATTCGCTCTTGGCGGCATGTTCAGCCAGCGCATCGTCGGCCTCATCGCCGACTGCTGCACACGCATCGCCGCGGCCGAATTGAAGCAGTTGGAGCACGTGGGCGATCTTGGCACGACGCCCGAGGATTACTACGCCATCATCGAAGGCAAGACCGCCGGGCCGTTCGCGGCCGGCTGCGAAGCAGCCGCGGTGGTGGCCGGTGCCGACGAGCAGACCGCCGCGCGGCTGGGCTCGTTCGGGCTGGAGCTGGGATTGGCCTTCCAGATCGTGGACGACCTGCTCGATCTGCTCGGAGATGAGCGGATGGGCAAGCCGCGCGGTGCGGACGTGATCGAGGGCAAGATGACCCTCCCGCTCATCCACGCGCTCACCCTGTCGCATGGCGACGCCCGCCGCCGCTTGGGTGAGCTGATCTCTGATTTCAACGACGGTGTGTGGGAGGAACTGATCGAACTCCTCGAGCGCTCAGGCAGCCTCGAATACGCCAGCGTGCTGGTGAACAACCACCTCACCCGCGCCCTCGACAGTCTGCTCACCTTCCCCAAGAGTGATCTCCGCGACGGGCTTGAATGGCTCACTCGGCAGGTGATGGAGCGCAATGAGTAGCAGCGACGTGGAACATCGTCAGGTGCTGGTGGTCGGTGCGGGCCCGGGAGGCAGCGCCACCGCGCAGCGACTGGCGGAGCAGGGGCTGGACGTGCTCGTGCTCGAGCGCAGGCAGGTGGTGGGAAACCCGGCACAGTGCGGAGAGTGTGTGCCTCTCTGGGGGATGATGACGAACACGTTTCCGCTGCTCCGCGACGACGAATGGCTGCAAGCGTACTTCGAACTTCCACACTGGGTCATCGCCAAGAAGCTCGACTGGATGAGGCTGTATGGGCCTTCCATGCGCGCCTACGGATTCGAACTCGACTGTGTCAGCGTCCACCGCCTGCAGTACGACGGCCATCTGGCAGATCGCGCCATCAACGCAGGAGCCGAGGTGAGGACCGGAATCGAACTGCGCAACGTGAAGGCCCAGCCGAAACTGGGCCGCGACCTCTACGTCACCAACGAGGGGAGATTCAGCGCCGACTACGTCATCGACGCCACCGGGGCGATGGCACATGTAGCCCGCTTGCGGGGCCAGGGTTCGCGCCCAGTAGTGCAGTTGCCGACCGTGTTCTGCCAAGCGGTCGGAGAGATGCCAGACTCGTTCGACATCTTCATCGGAAGTGTGGCACCAGGAGGCTATGCATGGATCATCCCCAAAGGTGACAACATAGGGAATGTCGGGCTGGGAGTGCACCAGAAGCACATCGACGGGTCGCTGAAGGACCGGCTGGACGAGTTCTGCCACGGCCTGGGTTACGAGATCCTCTCCTGGGGTGGTGGATGGATCCCGCTAGGGGGGATGGTCAAGACAGCCGTCCACGACAACGTGCTCGCCGTGGGTGACGCAGCCGGACTGGTGATGCCCTCCAATGGGGGTGGGATAGGCCAGGCGATCGTCTCCGGAAAAATGGCGGCCGATGCGGTCGTTGCTCACCTTGAGGATGGGACGCCGTTGGCCGCCTATGATGCGACCATCAGGCGAACGATGGGCAAGCCGCTCGCCATCAGCACGCGGACCAAGAACCTGTTCTGGACCTTCTGTCGCAATGACTGGATGACCAACGCCGCCATGCGCTTCCTCGGGGTCAACGGGATGCGCAGGGCCGTCGATTGCCGGCGGCCGTTCTACATCCTCTGATAACCAGTTTGACAACTCATTTCGAGCCGTGCCAGCGGGTGGCCATTCCGGGGAACAGGAGTCTGGACCTGACCTCGGTGAATCCGGTCTCTGCGAGCATGTTCCGGTATTGCTTGGAGGTGCCGAAGCCGGCGTAGGTCTTCGCCAGCCAGCGCCAGGGATGGTCGCGCTTTCCACACACCACACGTGCGTAGGTACCCATCCAGAGTTTCATCCACAGCCAGCCGAACCAGCCATGCACGAAGTTGAGTTTGGCCGCATCGAGGATGATCAGTTGCCCGCCCGGCTTCAAGACCCTGAGTATCTCCGCCAGTCCCTTCGGTTTGTCATGGAAATCGCGGAACGAGAACAGGCAGCAGACGACATCGAACGAATCCTGTTCGAACGGCATGTCTTCGGCGGTGGCCTCGACGAATGTCGCCTCCTCTTCGCCTCTGGCCGCACGCGCACCGTTCACGCGCGCTCTCGCCGCGTCGAGCATCGCCGGGATCGGGTCGAGACAGGTCACCTCACAACCCTCGATGGCCTCAGCGAAAGTGCCTGGTCCACACCCTACCTCGAGCACCTTGGAGGAGGGGGGTATGAGGGCGCGCACACCCCTGCGCCAGCGTTGGTCGAACCCCAGTGTGCCGAAGCGATTCACGCGGTCGTAGACGGGTATGGTGGCCTCGAGATTGCGTTGCAGTTCGGACCAGTCATCGTCACCGATGCCCGCACTGTCCACGTCTCTCCCCAAGGTCGGCTCACCGAGGCATTCGTTTGAACGCGTCGGAGAGGTGGTGGGGTGGGTGAGGTCAACCTTTTGAACCGGTCTCAGGTCGGCCTTCACCCATAGGGTGAACATCATGTCTAGAGAAGATGTCCTGCGCTCCATCAAAGAGGCCGAGAACAAGGCCAGCGCCAAACTTGAGAAGGCTCGTTCAGACGCCGCAGAAATTGCCAACAAAGCACGTGCCGAGGCTGCCGATCTGGTGGCCACTGGACGGGCAGATTCCGATGCTGAGGCGCGGGCGATGCTCGACGATGCCGGGGACTCAGCAGGCAAGGAAGCGAAGGGTGTTCGCAAGGAGGGTGAAACGGCCCTCAAGGCGATTCACAAGCGAGGAGAGAAGAACCGCTCGGATGCAGTCTCATCTGTGCTCGACACATTCCGCGCTTGAGCACAAACACAACGACAGTACGGGAGGTAGAGCAGATGGGGAAACTCACCACACAGGCGATGTCTCGCCTGACCGCGGCCGGCTTGCTCTCCAAGGTCGATGACGCGGTCAAGGTGCTCGCCGACCTGAACGCCCTGCACATCCTCGATTACACCGGTGACGAGGACGGATTCTCTCTCGGCAGCCCTACTGCCGAATCGGAAGAGATCGGTCGTGACCTGAACCGCTACCGCAGCGCCTCGTCGCAGATCTCGGTCAGCACCCCTAGGATTCCCCTTGAAGCGGAACCCGTGCGCGGGAAGCTGCAGGGGGACCTGCCCGACCTCGTCGTTGAGATGGTGCGCTGCGCCGACCGTATCTCCGCCATCGACAGTGAACTCTCGAACATCGATGCTGAGAGTGCAGCACTCGAACTGCTCCGGCCGCTCGGACTCGACCTCGACCTGCTCTCCGGATACGAGTCACTGACCGTGTTCGTCGGCACCACGAAGGCTCCCCAGGCCATCAAAGCGGCTGCCAGAGGTGGCATCGTGTTCACCGCCGGCGCGAAGCCGACCGTCGTGGCCGCCTTCTGCGAGAACGACTCGGCGCCAGCAGTCCAGTCGAGCCTCGAGGACGCTGGCTTCGTGCCACTCGCTGTTCCCGAGGGCGAGGGTGAGATCTCCGCCCGGCTCGCTGACCTGGCAGCAAGCCGCGCTCGACTGGCCGTCGAGGAGAGGAAACTGCAACGGGAGCTCGATGGCTGGTCCGCTGAGCACGGTGGCACCCTGCTCGCCAGCATCGAGTTGCTCGAACGGGACATGTCGCTGGCGCTCGGACCGATACGAGTCGCTGTCAGCGCTCACGCGTTCGTGCTCGACGGTTGGGTCGAGACCTCCCGCAGCGAAGAGATCCGCGAGGCGTTGGCTGACACCTGCATCGACATCGACATCCAGCCGTTCAAGATCACACCCGGAGGCGGGGGTCACGCCCATCACGGGCCGGAACAGCAGTTTCCACCGATCAAGTTCGTCGACCGACATACGAGCAAGCCGCTGGAATTGCTCACCGACCTTATGGGAAGGCCGGCCTACGGAAAGGTCGACCCGACGTTGTTCATGCTGTTCACCTACCCGCTCTTCTTCGGGCTCATCCTCGGAGACATGGTCTACGGTGTCATGACGATCATGTTGGCCTGGTTCCTGTTCAAGCGCATCGGGCACTTCGAGACCGGGATGCTCGCTTCGAAGTTCATCCTCTACATCGGAATCTCGACGGTCGTGTTCGGCTACATCTACGGTGAATTCGCCGGCTTCGAGATCCTGCCGCACGGAACATGTGACATCGCCGGAGCAGTCTCCGCTCACGCGTGCACTGAAGCGGGAGGGGTGTGGGGATGGATTCCCTCGCATGCGCCCGCGTGGGCCACCTGGATGACCGGCGCCTACCCGAATGCAGGGCAGTTCCACTGGTCGACGGAGGAGCTCTCGCTGTTCGCCTTCGCGGGCATCGAGCACGGGCTGCCGTTCAGCATGGAGCTCGCCTACCCGTTCCACAGGGTGGTTCCAGTCGACTCCGGTGGCAACCTCGAGCACCTCATCCTGCTCACCATCTACATGGGGGTGGTCCACGTGCTGCTGGGTCTGGTCATCGGATTCCGGGACATCTGGCTGCACGGCGATGTCCACGGGAACGCCGGGCCGATCGTCGCCCTGTTCGACCGCGGCTCGTGGATCGTCATCCTGATCGGTGGATTCATGTTCGCCTACGGATTCCTCGGGCTCGGCACCGGGCACACCGACGTGGGCTACGTCGCCTTCCTGACCTCGATGCGCAACATCGGGGGAGCAATGGCTGGCGTTGGAATGCTGATGCTCATCTACGCCAGTTGGGCCTACCACGGAATGCCGGTGCTCATCGCCGCTTTCCTCGGTCCGATCGAGGCCATCGGCATGATGCCGACAGTCATCTCCTACGTGCGCCTGTTCGCGGTGGGAATGGCCGGCGTCAAGATCGCCGAGACGGGCAACAACATGCTTTACGGGCACATCGAGGACGGCCATGGAGTCGGTCTGCTCGGAGCCGTCGCCGACCTCGGCCACCAACACGTCGAGGGGCTCGTGCTGTTGCTGGCGGTGGCGCCGGTGCTGCTGGCCATAGGCATCAAGTTGTTCAGCAAGCAACTGCCACCCGAAGCAGGACGGTTCGGGTTGCTGCACGGAATGACGTTCAGCGGCCTCTTCGGGATGGTGCTCCTCGATGTCGATGTGGTGACTGTCCTCACAGTGCTCTCACCATTCGCCATCGTGCCGGGGCTGGCATTCGTGCTCGCTTCGCTCGACAAGGCGGACCTCTCGCTCAACGCCCAGATCAGCCTAGCCATGCTATCCTCATGGTTCGTCGGACTGATCGTCGTCGGCGGCGTCTACATGGTAGTCACGCTCGCGCTCGCTTGGCTCGGCGTCCAGTTCTTCGCCTGGGGCTTGGGAGTGGCCAGCCCCAACATCCACACCGCCAGGCTGCACCTCGTCGAGTGGATGAAGCAGTTCTATCAGGCGGTCGGTGAGGCGTTCAAGCCGTTCGGGTTCACCGCAGCCGCGGTGGAGGTTGAGTGATCAGATATCAGGTTCCAGTGCAATGCATGGGAAAAATGGAGGAATGAAGAAAATGAGAGAAATGAAATTGGTGCGAATGGGTATGCGTATGCTGCTCGTTCTGAGCGGTCTGACCCTGCTCGCTGGCGTTGTCAGCGCGGCGTTGTCAGATGCTGAGCTCGCGGAGAAGGACACCATGGCCAAACTCGGTGCGGGGATCGCGCTGGGCGGTTGTGGTATCGGGACTGGACTCGGTCAAGGACAGATCGGCGCAGCCGCGGTCGGCTGGGTTGCCGAAGACGGTTCGAAGATCGGGCTCGCCCTGATGTTCACCGTGCTGCCTGAGACCATCCTGATGTTCGGATTCATCGGGATGTTCCTGCTCTGAGCGACTAGACTGAATGACGAATGAACCAAGGAGGACGAAGCGAGATGACGTTGGACGCGTTGGCCAAGGAGATAGCCGCGGCGGCGAGGAGGGAGGCGAAAGCCCTCACCGATGCCGCCAAGGCGGAAGCGAAAGAAACCCTGAGCGAAGCGAAGGCCGAGGCTCAGGCGAATCGTGACGAGGTGGTTGCCAAAGCAGAGCGCGACTGCGCACAGAACCGCACTGAAACGGTCGCCTCAGCACGAC
>JAKUTA010000110.1 GCA_022447885.1 Candidatus Poseidoniales archaeon
CCCATCCCAACTGCCTCTGGCAGGCAGGCGCATCGAACCTGCCTTGAAGTCAACGGGTCGGCGGAGGCTCGCGAGCGCACAATGCCGATGATTCACCGGTCGCGGACCAGTCGGGGAGGTCAGCCGGTCAGTACAGTAGAGTCGGGGGGCAATGTGTAAGATTCAAAACAACAGTTCTAAGAACTGGAGAGGGAGGTCTCCGGGCGAGGTGCGATGATGTCCGACGACGTACAGGTGAGCGACCTCGTGCTCACCGATGAACATGACACTGTGGGAATGGATGACACGCTTGCCGATGCAGCAGGGAAACTGGTGGCGCTGCGCCGGGGCATTCTCATCGTGCTCGGTGATGACAACAAGGTGAAGGGTGTCATTTCGCCGGCGCAGATCCTGATGGCGGTTGCTGGTGGCATCGATGTGAACTCGGACACCTGCGGGATGCACATGGATGGCGACGTGATGGAGGTGGGACTCGACGATGACATCGATGAGATGATCGAGAAGATGAACGACCGCCAGCCGCACGCGGTGGTGGCGGTGGACGTGAACGGGGAGTTCAGCGGCTACTTCTCACCCAACGATTACCGCGAGGCGCTCGCCCGCCTCGAAGCGAAACCCGCCATTCGCAAACTCGCAGAGCGCTGAGTGATTCAAGAGCGTCTGCGCAGCAGTCTGCCCAGCGCTGAGGCTAGGCGCCCTCCCCCTCGTTCGTCGACGAGCGGAACGAAGCGAACGGGGCAGAGATTCTCGGTGTCCAATCCGGCACTCCTCTTTGTCATCCTCACGAGCATCTGGCGCCCGAGTCGGCGCTGGATGGGGGCGATGATCACTCCGCGAGGCTCGACCTGCTCGACCCATTCCGTGGGAATCGATCTGGCGCAGGCGGTGGCGATGATCGCGGAATAGGGAGCCTCGCTCGGCCAGCCGGCATGACCGTCAGCGACGTTCAGGCTGGCGGGAGACAGCCCCAGTCTGTCGAGCGTGGCGCGGGCGGAGTCGGCCAGTTCCTGGATTCGTTCCATGGTGTGCACCTCGAATCCCATCTTCACCAGCACCGCTGCCTGATAGCCGCTGCCGGTCCCTAGTTCGAGCACCTTGGCGCCTTCTGGGAACCCACTCAGCTGCTCTGACATGTAGGCCACCATGTACGGTTGGCTGATGGTCTGCCCGAAGCCGATCGAGAGCGGTGAATCGACATATGCCTTCGAGAGGGATGCAGAGGGGATGAATTCGTGACGCGGCACCGTGCGCATCGCGTCCAGCACACGCTCGTCGGAAAGCCCGCGTGCGACGATCTGCTCCTGCACCATCCGCTCCCTTGCCGTGCGCGCGGAGTCCTCTTCGGCCACGCTGCCCACTCGCCATCGTCCGTCTTTGACTTTCGGATTCAGCCGTGGGTCCAGACCAACCGCCATGGCCGCCCCTCAGCGCCGACCTGCTCGATGCGGGCGAACCCGACCCGCTCCAACTGCACCAGCGTGCCCTCCGCATGCTGATTCGATTCCAGCATGCACGGGTGCTGCAACTCCCCCTCGAAGTCGTGCAGCAGCACCGCGTCCCGCTCGACTCCGGCAGCCAGCCAGTGAACGATGCGCACGCCGTCGCCCTTCTCGAAGTGCAGCACCCTCCCGCCGCCATCGGCTGTCACCTCGATGTCGGCGAACTCCTTCAGCCGCAGCACACCATCGCCAGAGAGAGCGAACTCCAGGTCTCCCTTCTCGATGAGCACCTCCAGACCGCTGTCAGTGTCGAGCGGCCATGTCCTGACTCCCAGATCCTCGGTCGGGTGGTTGGGCAGAACCAACTCGGAGGGCATCTCGACGGCGGAGACATCGAGCACGAGGCGCACCGGGTCGCGCAGCAACGAGAGCCTCGGGGTGGAGGCGTCGACGAGCGCGGAGTTGTGCGCCTCCAGCGTCGCCATGGGCACTGAGATGTCCTTCTGCGTCAATCCCAGTTCGAGCCAGAACAACCGGAGGGATTCTGCGGTGAAGCCGCGGCGGCGCAGCGCGCGGATGGTCGGAAGGCGGATGTCATCCCAGTCGGAGAATTCACCGGATTCGATGTCAGCCCGCATCTGCGAGGTGGAGAATCCACCGAACTCGTGCACCTTCACCCGGCCCCAGTAGAGGGTCTCGGGGTAGGTCCAGCCGAGCTTGTCGTAGAGCTGTGTCTGCTTGCGGGTCGAGTCCATCAGGTCCTTGCCGCGGATGATGTGCGTGACCCCTTGGTCCTCGTCATCGATGGCGCTCTGGAAGTCGAGCAGCGGCCAGACCCTGTAGCGTGTGCCCACTAGCGGGTGCTCTCCGGTCTGGATCCTCAGTGCAGGCCAGTCGCGCAGCGCCGGGTTGCGCTCTTCCATGTCGGTGAGCACTCTCACCACCGCATCTCCCTCCGCGTGGGTCCCGTCGAGCATGCGTCCCCATTCCGTCAGGTTCTGCTCGGCAGAACGGGTGCGGCACGGACAGGCCTCGCGCGCCATCCGGGTGACCTTGAACTCGTCAGCGGTGCAGGTGCAGACGTAGCAGATCCGCTGCGCCAGGCAATCCCTCGCCTTGTCGAGGTAGAGGTCCATCCTCGCTGACGCCAGCAGGCGCACGTCG
The DNA here is from genome assembly GCA_022447885.1 of Candidatus Poseidoniales archaeon. GTDB lineage: Archaea > Thermoplasmatota > Poseidoniia > Poseidoniales > Thalassarchaeaceae > JAKUTA01. Next base: position 2,604 of record JAKUTA010000110.1, read on the forward strand.
GGGGCACTGCCGGTGAGCCAGCGGAACTCGTCGTCGATCCAGCCGTACGCCTCGGCGAGCGGTGGTTTGGTCTTGATTCCGGTGTCGTCGAAGCGGAGAACGATGCGTCCACCGTGCTGGCGAGCGTACTCGCTGTTGATGATCACGCCGCGGCTGTGGCCGAGCGTGAGCGGACCGTTCGGATTGGGGGCGAAGCGGAACACGAGTTCGCCCCCCTCGCTGTTCGGCAGCTCGGGCAGTCCCTCCCTGCGCTCGTGCACCCGCTTCTCGAGCGCGTCGGGGAACTCGTCGGCGAGCAGTTGGCGGACATGCTCTGCCCCATGCTCGGCGTGGAGGCTGTTGGCCTCAGCCACGGCTTTCGCCGCCAGTGGACCGAGCACGCTTGCCTGCGGTGCCAGTTCGGGCTGTTCGCCGAACACCCGTCCCATCACCGACTTGACCTGCCCCTCTCCATCGTATTCGAGCGCGTTCTGCAGGCTGTACTTGCGCGCGAGTCGTGAGAGTGCGTCCACATCAGCCATCTGATTCACGCCGTCCTGTTGCCGACCCCTCTTGACGATTGGGACATCCGCCCGTTCGCGTAGCCCCGTTTCCCCTCACAAGGACAGACGCTGCTGACCGGGCCTGAACCGTCCGTCCAGCGGCCGCAGGGGGACCGCGCTCCCGTGCGCTGCCTTCCACGCCTCGGCGGTCGTCGCCCAGCCCCAGCGCAGGTGCTCCCACGGTTCGTCGCCTGCGACGAGTGTCGACAGTGCCTCGCGCGTCCTGACATCGTTGGGGTATCCAGACCCGATCGGGACTTCAAGCTCCATCTCCAGTGTTCGCACCTGTTCATCCCGCTCAACCTTAGCCAGCACGGAAGCCGCTGACACCGCCGGATTCGTTTCGTCGTGCCGATGGCGACTGTCGATTTTCCAGCCCGCCCACGGCCAGGAATCGAGCCGGCTGGCGACAAGCTCCCCGAATCGGTGCGCATCCGTATGACAGGCGTCGAGGGCGAGCACTCCGCCACCCAGCTCTCCTGCACCCCCGATGACGGCGTCGAGCAGCAGAGCGAAGATGTCGATCTCGTGACTCGTGAGGTTGCTCACCTGCATGGCGAGGTCGATGTCATGTGCGCTCGAGATGTGCACCTGCATGCGCCACCCGCGTTCGGCTCCCTCAGACCTGAGCCAGTCAGCGACACGCTGCCTGTCCGCCGGAACCAACTGCTTCGAATCGCGCACGCCATTCTCGACCAGCAGGGGCAGGTCTCTTTCTGGAAGTGCGAAGGCAGCCACAACCAACGGTCCGAGGCACGGCCCGCGCCCTGCTTCGTCCACTCCCGCCATCCAGGTCATTCGGCCGCCTCACAGGTCGAGGTCGAGATCATCGTCCTCGTCCTTGCGCACGGGGGTTGAAGCGGCCTGTGAATCCTCCGGCTCGAGGTCGGGAGTCTCGATGCCAACCGCCACTGCGGTGGTCGCCTTGCCCTTGGCGGTCGACTTCCGTTTCACGGCAGGAACACGCTTGGGCTTGCGCACCGTTCTGCCGGCCACCTGTTCGGAAGGCACCAGCACGATGTTCGCTGGGTGTTTCTCCCCCACATCGAGCAGGCCGCCGGAGATGTCATCCATCCGTTCCAACTCACGCTCACCCTCGTGATGTTCGAGCACGACGTTGGCTGCGTCGAGCAGTTCTTCGGACGGGGCCTCTCGCTCCTCTCCGCGTTTGTTCGATTTAGAAGTGAACAGGTCGGTGAACACCCTGGCTGCTACCTTGGGTGCCTCCACGACCGCCCCTATGACGGCCTGCCCCGTGTCACTGGCCCCTTTGGTGAACTTGCCCAACCAGTCCTCTGGCTTCTCCGTCTGCTCCACCTTGGGCTGCTTGGCGAGCCACTCCTCGTCCTTCTGCTTGCGGTAGACGAGTGCTCGGTGCAACCCGAGCGCGCCCACCAGGCAGACGATGATGACGATCGCCAGTCCGCTGAACGTGTTCCAGATGATGCGGGCGACGATCTCGAGGCGTTGCCATGCCGAATCCTCCTCGACGTTCTCAGGACGGTACTGCTCGGCGAGGAACTCGGAGTGTGTCTCGTTGATGAACACGATCTCCGGTGCGAGCACGCTCTGCATCTCGACGCGCATGTTCGCGGTCCCGTTCGCCTCCATGTCGGTCGGGAGCAGCATCCACGCGCGGAAGGTGAAGTTGACACCGGGTGGCACATTCTGCACCTCGATGTACCGAGGAGCGCCTTCGCTCGAACCGTAAGTGGCACCTGGAGGCGGAATCAGTCCGTAAACCGAGTTCACGTCGACATGCATGCTGACCTGCAGCCCGTCGTCCCCATTGCCCAGGTTGCGCAGCGTGAATGCCACTGAGACGTTGTCACGTGAGTCGGTGGATGCCTCGACCGCTTTCAGGTCCCAGTCAACATAGGC
>JAKUTA010000111.1 GCA_022447885.1 Candidatus Poseidoniales archaeon
TCACCTGTAGGTCATCTGAGGTTCTGGGAAGACGGAATGCCGCCATCACCGCATCAAATGAAGCAGCATCCTCGCCTGCCAGCTCGTGACCGCGTGCGAGCAGGGGTGTGGCGACATCCTTGGCCGCTTGAGCCCCCGGCCAGCCATCCTTCCACCGATCACGACCGAGCGTCAGGTCAGCGACCATGCAGGTGAGCGCTGCAGCCTGTGAGAGGGCCACAGCAGCAGCGGTGCCTCCTCCGGGAGTGGGTTCGGATGAAGCGAGTGCATCGCGATACTCATCGAGGCTCATGTCCCCGTACTCGGTCATCATGCACCCTCCGCAGCCCATTCGATGACCCGGGCACCGGCATCGAACGGTCCGAGTCGGTCTAGTCCTAGCCCTGAGATGGCAGCCTGCACGAGATCGGCCTCGCTGGCGGAGTCCGCCTCCGCATGATAGAACCTGCCCGCTGCGAGCAGTGCATCGAGGGGAACCAGCCCAACCAGTTCTCCCGCCGTGACTGAGAGCCCGATCTTCCTTGCTTCCTCGCGGATCGCCTCTGTGACCGTGTGCATCCCCGTCGTGGCGTGGTCGAGCAGGTTCATCGAAACTTGGGCCGTGGACTCGTCGAACATCCAACCAGCAGCCTGCAAGGCATCGAACCGGCCCGGGACCCGTTCAGCCACGCCATCCGCGCCGACGATCTTCGCACCCTCCTCATTCCGCCTGAACACCCCACTGGTACGCAGTTTCCCTGCAATCCTGTTCGCAGCGGACTTGTCATCGGTGTCGAGATTGACATTGTAGGCGATCAACAGTGAACGGGCCCCCGTCGCGGTGGCACCGGAACGGGCGTTGAAATCGGCAGGCCCGAAGTCGGGGGCCCACTCCGGGTCTGTGAGTTTCTGCTCCAATCCCTCGTATTCTCCCCGGCGAATGTCGGGCAGACGTTGTCTTGAAGGAGTTCGAGCAGCTTCGGCGTAGAGATAGATCGGAATTCCGAACCGTTCGGCAGCGATCTCACCGAACATCTCGGCGAGCCGGACACAATCTTGCATCGTGACATCACGGATCGGGATGAATGGGACAACGTCGACCGCCCCCATGCGAGCGTGTTCTCCTGAATGCTGCCGCATGTCAATGGAGTCAAGCGCCACAGAAGTGGAAGCGAGGGCGGCTTCGAGGATCGCTTCTGGGGGACCCACCATGGTGATGACGGTGCGGTGGAAGTCTGCGCCTGAATCGACATCCAGCAGGGTGACTCCGGAAACACCGCTGACAGCATCAGCGATGGCAGAGATGACCTCGGCATCCCGTCCTTCACTGAAGTTGGGGACGCATTCAACCAACGGGCCTGTCATGAATTCGCATCCAATGGCATGTGCTGATGATGATTCCGCCGTGCGTGACAGGAGCATGTTCACGTCCAGAGGTCGGGCGGAGCCTCGCCAGCAGCCCCAGTGTCACGCTTGTTCTTGACATCCTTCAACGCCTTCGTGAAATCCGCCTTCGATGCTCGATCGTGACCGGCGCGGATGGCTCTCATGCCCGCTTCCACGCACATGGCCTTCAATTCTGCACCGGAGAAGCCCCCGGTCTTTTCGACAAGTCCCTTGATGCTGACATCCCTTGTCTTGGGCATCCCCTTCAGATGGATCTTGATGATCGCCTTGCGCGCCTCCTCGTTAGGCATCGGGATCTCGATGATGCGGTCGAAGCGCCCCGGCCGCAGCAGAGCCTCATCGAGGATGTCCGGCCGGTTGGTGGCGGCGATCAATTTCACGTCCCCGAGAGCCTCGAACCCGTCAAGTTCAGCGAGCAGTTGCATCAAGGTACGCTGCACTTCCCTGTCGCCGCTCGTGGCGGTGTCCAGACGCTTGGCGCCGATGGCGTCGATCTCGTCGATGAACAAGATGGCAGGGCTGCGTTCCCGCGCAAGGTCGAACAGTTCGCGCACCATGCGCCCCCCCTCACCGATGTATTTCTGCGCAAGTTCGCTGGCCACCAGCCGGATGAACGTGCACTCCGTTGAAGAGGCGACGGCCTTGGCGAGCATCGTCTTGCCACAGCCGGGCGGCCCGACCAGCAGCACGCCGCTGGGGGGGTCGATGCCGAAGTGGCGAAATGCGTCAGGATCCTTGAGCGGAAGTTCGATCGACTCCTTGATCATCATGATCTGCTCTTCGACACCACCCATGTCCGCATAGGTCGTCGTCGGCCGTTCAATCAGCTCGGCTCCCATGACCAGTGGGTCCCAGGCATCTTGCAGCACCTCGACCACCGCCAGAGTGTCCTGGTTGAGTGCCACCCGGGTGCCCGGTTTCAGGGAACCCTTGTCGATGCGCCGGTTAACTGACACGAGGAACACGGTTCCGTTGCTCGACCGAACGACGATGTGCTCGTCATCGATGATGTCCTGCACGTTGCCGATCACGTGCGGGGGAGTCCGTAGCGTGCGAATATCCTCATCCAAGCGACGGATCTTGTCCTTCTGGGCATTCACCTCGTTCTCCAGATGCATCCTGTCGGTGAGCAGCTGCTGAGCCTGTTCACGCAAGTCCTTGTAATCCCGCTCCAGTTCAGCGAGTGCACGGTCACTCAGGCTGTCCGCATCGCGCTTGGGCCGCGCGTCATCCTCGCTCGGTGCCACTGCATCCGCATCGGCCGGCATGTTCCCACCGAGCAGCCCTGCCTCCTAAAGCCTTCAATAACTTCTCCCATTGGTCCATCCTCCACCCACGCAACCATCGACTCATCCTGTTTCCCCAGAACGACGACCCGCATGGTGAAATAGCACGGGCGTGAGACCTGCATGGGTCGATGCATGGCAGACTGCGATGTGTGTGGTGCCAGTGATGTCGACACTCGAAGCGTGCGCAGGCACGGGGCCCTTCTCGATGTCTGTGGCAGGTGTCAGGACCGCATGGGTCTGACCGCCGACGAGATCAGGGATCCAAACCCTGTGGGTGGACAGTCCCAGCCGTCCGCCGCCAGCAGGAGGGGACAGAGAAAGGCAGGTCGTTCACGGGACGGCACGGACCTGATGGCCGCTTCAGAGGTTGAGCTCGTGGATGACTTCGCCGCGCGCATCAGACAGGGGCGAGAACAGAAGGGGTGGGACCAGCGAACCCTGGCATTGAGGATGAAAGAGCGCATCAATGAAGTCAAACGAGCCGAATCAGGACACAGGCCCGCGGACAAAGTGCTGACGAAGTTCGAGAGGTCGCTTGACATCGTTCTGATGGAGGCGGTGGACGGGGGCCATGAACGGGATGTCAAACGGTCGACTCCAAGGACGCTCAACCTGGGGGACATACTCGATGCCGCCAAGCGCGACAAGGATTGATGGGTCGGACGAACATTCGAGGTGATGATTTGGTGGCGGACCCGATCCCGCTGCACATCATCCACCTGTCGCAGGATGATCCGCGAAAGTGCACCGCGCGCAAACTCGCCAGCAGGGGATTGGCGAACATCCACGAGAACAATCGTAGGCCACCACGACGAGGTATCCTGCTTGACCCGCTGGCAGGTGTCATCCTCGGTCCGGACGACCGCGAAGTGATCGAAGCCGGCGCATCATTGGTCGCACTTGTCTGCTCGTGGAACCAGATCGTCCAGAGCCTTGACGACATAGCAGCGCGCTCTCCGTCCCGCGTGGGTCGCACACTGCCAGTGGTGTTGGCGGCCAATCCGGTTTCCTGGGGTAAGCCCGGCAGGCTGTCGACGGTCGAAGCGCTGGCAGTCTCACTGATCCTGCTCGGGCGCCGCGATCAGGCTGAGGACATTCTCAGGCCATTCTCGTTCGGTGAGCAGTTCCTGACTCTTAACCGCAAACCCCTCGAGGCCTACGAAGAGGCGACTTCCAACTCTGAACTGGTAGAGTTGCAATGGGAGTTCTTCGACAAACCACCCGGACAGCAAACCGGGGAGCAGGGATGATCGGCTCTCAATGCACACTGGACCCAGGCGAGATGTCACCGTCAACCGTCACCAGACGCACGCTTCCTTCATCATCCTCAGCGGCGAGCAACATCCCTTCACTCAGTACGCCACGGAGTTTGCGCGGCTTCAGGTTGGCGACGAACACTATGGTCATCCCGGTCATCTCAACTATGCTATAGAACGGTTTGAGTCCTGCACACAAGGTCCTCCCATCGGCACTGCCATCGTCCACGTGGATGACATACAGATTGTCAGCATCAGGATGTTCCTCCACCGACTCTATTCTTCCCGTCCTCAATTCCATCTGGGTGAACGTGCTGTAGTCCATCCAGGTCGTTCCTTCTGGTGCTTCGTCCATTTCATCACTTCCCTGCTCGTCACTGATTCCGTCTTTGACCTCTTGAGTCGAGTCGTCATCACTGCCCCCTGAGTCATCTTCAGCGAGTGCCCGCTCGGCTGCAAGAATCTCATCGAGGTCCAATCGTTGGAACAGCGGCTGCGGCGTCTCGGGGTTCCATTCCAAGGGTGCAGACCAGTCAAGTGCATCTTCCCACCCTGCCTCCGAGACCTGCCCGCTCTCACCCAAGGATTCCCAGACCCGTTGTGCCTGCGCCGGCATGAATGGATGTGTCGTGATCGCAAGGTAGCGGCACAACCTCCAACCAAAAGCCAGCCTGGCGAACGAGTCTGCTCTTGCTCGCGCATCGGTTTCTCCTTTCATGTGCTCCCACGGGGCTGCTGACTGGAGCATCTGATTACCGAATTGGGCGGCGGACATCGCCGCGCGCAACGCCTCCTTGAACCGGTGTCGTGTCAGCGAATCGGTCTGTGAGGCGTGTAACTCCTCGAGTTTGGCACACTCGTCAGAACAGAGGCTGGGGTCGTCGAACGGAAGCAGGGGATTGCTGTCCTGTCCATCGTTCAGCCTGTGCGCCAGAGTGAGCACCCGGTGGATGAAATTGCCATAGGTGCCGATGAGCTCGTGGTTCACCTTGTCAACGAAGTCGGACCACGTGAAGTCGGTGTCATGGTTCTCGGGCATGTTGATCGACAGGTGATAGCGCAGCGCGTCC
>JAKUTA010000112.1 GCA_022447885.1 Candidatus Poseidoniales archaeon
CCGGGTCTTGCTGCGCTCGTCGATGACCGCACGCCTGCGCCAGTCGCGCAGCGCCTTGCCCTTGATTCCATGCATACGCGCACGGCCACCGAGCAGGTCACAGCGGTCGATGCGCGTGTTGAGACCCTTGTCGGAGAGTGTGAGGGTGGAGGGCATCCCGACGCGTGAGCGGTCTGGGCCGTCACCGTGGTTCACCCATTCTGCACGCGGGTCGATGACATGATCCTCGACCACCAGGCCGCAACCTCCGCAGACGACCTCTCCACGGATCTCATCGTCCTCCCAGCGCGTGGCGCCACATTCGTCGCACGGTTCCGAATGACCTACGGTGCTGCGTGTCTGAGACGGCCTCGCCGACGGCTCGAAACTGTCGTGGCGCGTCCCCTCGTTCGTCTCGGCAGCCTCTTGCATGGCGACCTTCTTCTGCTTGTCGATTTTCTTCACTTCACAACCCCCGGTTAAGTAGTTGTGTCCTAGCCCTATTTATACTTGCCGAAGCGGTGCGCTAACGGAACCGCGTGCATTCATAGCGCCTGAACAGGACACTGCGAGTAGATGAACCCCCACCCTTCATGAATGAATGAGAATGGAACGGATTCTGGAATCCCAGTTCGTCGGGTAGGATGTCATGTGGAAATACCACCATCGCGAGGCGCTCCGATGCCCGCGCGTGTGCGAGGGTTCATGTGGCGGTCGCGTCCCCGGATGTTCACCCATGCCTGCCACCGTCGTGCTCGGTGCCCAATGGGGCGACGAAGGAAAGGGCAAGCTGGTGGACCAGTTGGCAGCGGAGGCTGCCTGGGTCGCACGCTTCCAAGGCGGGAACAATGCCGGGCACACGATCGTGGTCGGGGATAGGGTGCTGAAGCTGCATCAACTCCCGTCTGGGATCTCCTATCCTGACTGCCAACTCGTGCTGGGATCAGGCATGGTGGTCGACCCGTGGGTGCTCGACGAGGAGCTGCGGAACTGGGATGACCTCACTGGAGAGGATCTCCTGTCGCCCCTTCCACCGAAAGAACATCGCCTATGGATATCCGAGAGAGCGCACGTCAATCTTCCCTTTCACAGGATGTATGACGGCGCTGACAGCCTGATCGGAACGACCGGGAGGGGCATCGGTCCGGCCTATCGCGACAAGATCGAACGGGTCGGAGTCCGCTTCTGCGAACTCGAGGAGCGCATCGCCGATGCCACCTGGTTGGAGCAATCTGCGGCTCGGATGACGGCACAACTCAGTGCCTGCGGAGTCAAGAGCAAGATCAGCGCTTCAGCCCTGAAGGAGTCGCTGGAGTGGGTCCATTCCCGCTTCGCGGATGTCATTGCACCGACCGGCCTGATGCTCGACCTGGCGTTGCGCCAAGGTGAACAGGTGCTTCTCGAGGGGGCACAGGGAGCCTTGCTGGACATAGATCAGGGAACCTACCCGTTCGTCACCTCCTCGGTGACCTGCCGCGCCAACGCCAGCCACGGTGCTGGAATCCACCCGGGGCAGATCAAGCGCACCATCGGTGTCGTCAAGGCGTACACCACCCGCGTCGGCAACGGCCCGTTCCCGAGCGAACTCAAGGACGCTGTCGGCGCGCACATGGGTGAGAAAGGACACGAATTCGGTACGACGACAGGCCGACCGCGCCGCTGTGGCTGGCTCGACATCCCGCTGCTGCGCCATTCGCACAGGCTGAACGGATTCGATGAGATCGTCATCACCAAACTGGACGTTCTCGGTGGTCTGGACGAGTTGCAGATCGTCGTCGGCTACGAACTCGATGGGCGCCAACTTCGTGAGCTCCCTGCCTCCGCCGCTGAGCAGGCGAAACTGACCTGCGTGAGCGAGAAACTACCCGGATTCCCAGCAAGATCCGCTGACGAATGGCTCGAACTCGCTCGCTCCGCCAACGCCGAAGGAGCCGGTTTCAATGCCCTTCCCGAAGCTGCACGAAAATACCTGCAACACATCGAAGCGCTGCTCGAGATCCCCATCCAATCTGTCGGTGTCGGACCGGATCGCGAAGCGACCGTCATGCGTGCTGCATGAGCGTCAGAGTGATGAACCAGCGGGGTGACTCAGTCACATGAGCAACCGACCCAAGCGCCGGCGGGTGCCCAAGCCCAAAGGGCCGCGGCCGAAGAAACGGGCACAAGGTGAACCGATAGAGGGTGAGCAGGAATGTCATATCCCCAGTTGCAAGAATTTCGCCGACAAGGCTCTCGGAGGCAGGGCGATCTCCCGCGACAGCGCCGGGGAGGTCTGGAACAGCCTGGAGGCGGGCAAGGGGAAAGTAAGGGTCTGCAGAGCGCACTACAAGGAGTGGAAGAAGGAGCGCACCGACGACCACGACCGCGACTACTGGTGACCGATTTCACTCAGACGCGTCGTTCCTTGGATTTCGGGCGCAGTCCCTTGTATCCGCACCGGCGGCAGCGTACTGCCTTGATCGCGTTGCGGGCATTGCACTTCATGCAGATGCGCTTCTCCAGAAGACGCGCTTCAGCCTCAGGGAATCGGGCCATCAAGCCGCCGACCTGCTGCCTCTATTTAAGCGGCTCACACAGAACGTGACTGCAGGACTGAGCCACTGACAGGCCAGCCACGCACACATGTGTGCGGTGGCAACAGTGATGGCCTTCGCGTGCAACCCACCGTTCGGTCGGCATGCGACTCCTCAGGCTCCCCAGCATCCATCACGATTCATCCTGCGTGATCATCTCCGGAGACGACGCCAGCGTGGTGGTCGATCCCGGCACGAGCTGGTACCAGCTGAACGTGCGCGAACGTCTTGAGGCGGCGCTCGACGGAATGCCTGCGGTGAGCGCGGTGCTGCTCACACACCGCCATTTCGACACCGCGGGCGCGGCGAAGCATCTGGCGGAGAACTGGAATGTCCCCGTGCGCATCCACCCAGCGGGCGCGGGAGCGCTCGAAGGCGGAGACCTGCTCACCACCTGGGCGAGTCGCTTCAACTCCGACATGCCGCCGACCGAGGTCATTCCACTCGAAGAATCCGAGCGGATCGACCTGGGCGGAGTGGTCATCACGGTCCTGCACCTGCCGGGTCACACCAGTGATTCTGTTGGCTACTGGATTGCGGATCGTGGAGTGCTCATCGCCGGCGACCTGCTGCCGAAACCCGGACACCCCTCCCGCTGGGACCTGCCGACCGGTTGCCTGCCCGACCTGCATTCAAGCATCGAGGCGGTGCTCGAACTCAACCTCGAATCGATCGTCTGCGGACATGGGGAATGGCTGCACGGCGAGGAGCAGGTGCGGACGGAACTAGAGCGGCATCGCGACTTTCTCGCTGGGTGCATGGAAGATGAAGGGGTTCGACCCGCTGACTGGCCACGGCCGCACCCGACGTGCAGTTGGCTCACCCCGAAGCCGGAGTGGCCTCAGTGAGACTCAGTTGCCGGTGCGGGCCTGAACTGGATACATGGTCGCCGTTCCAGTGACGTATGTGGCGCTCCCAGCCGCAGTTCAGGTGCAACTGACCGTCCACACAACGGATGAGCGATACCGGCCCATCGACGCGGAACAGGGGCAGCATCCCCCCTGGAATGTCATCGCCCACCGCCAGCACCCTACCATCCTGCAGGCCAGCCACCAGACGCAGTGAATCACTGCCGGACTGCGATTCCAGTGCGGTGACGGGCACATCCCCGAGCTGGTGCGTGCTGAGCAGGTCCATCTGCGGGAGCATCAACACATGCAGCGCGCCGCACCTGTCCCCGACGAGCAGACGGTTGGCACGCTGCTGCGGACCGACCAACGCCAACATCGAGGTGGCTGCCGCAGGCAGGACGATCTGGCGGGTCGCCCCGTGGTTCGGGGTGAACACCACCAGCCTGTTGGCATGTGCTGTGATGATTCCTTCAGGGGTCACGACGCTCCGGATGACGTTCGACGGCATGGGCACAGAGGCTCGCGTACACCCCACTTGGTTTTCGCACGGAGAGGGGAGTATGGTCTGAAAGTGAACGAACTGGGCTCAAGGTCGATCACCCGTTCGTGAGGTGCCCCCCGAGAGCCGCAGTCAGCCATTCGATTCAGAGAGCAATTTCTCCAGGGCGATGTTGATCTGCAAGATGAGGGTGCCGAACTCCGTCGGGATGTTCGGGTCCTCGTAGAGTTCCTCGAGGCGATTCTGGGTCATGGCGATGCGGACGTCCATCTCCTTGACCTTGTTGAGCAGCCAGTCATCGACCACGTCGCGTGCGCCCTTCCTGATATTGCGCGGAACCTTGGAGTCGTCTAACTGCAGGATAACGCCCGAAATCTGTTCCAGCCGGGCCTCGATGTCCATCTGTGTCGTCCTCCTGACTGCATGGGATGCAACCCCTGCGAACCACGCCTCATTTATGGGCGTTCCCGGTGGCAGGCCCGACAGGCATGCTGACACCTGAGGAGATTATCGCCGCCAGCCGACTGCTGACGCTGCTCTGTTGCCTCTCTGGCGCAGCCTATCTCGACCTCAAGACGCGGCGTGTTCCCAACGACTGGTGGATCACCTGGGCCAAACCTGCACTGTTCATCCTCTGCCTCGAACTGTGGGTCACTCAGGCGGACTGGACCATCTGGCTGTCCGTCTCGGCCATGGTCGCCTACGCCTCCACCACAGTGATCGGCCGACCAACGCTCAGTGACCTCTCCTCTGGCTCTCTGGTGGACTGGATGGTCACGATCTGGTACGTGGTAGGTGGAATCGGCCTCGCCGCCGGCGCGTACACGCACGGCACGGTCCTGCTCGACCTGCTCGACGTGGGTTCAGGAGTCGCTCCACTGTACGACTTCGAGAAGACGGAAGCAGCGTGGGCGTGGGGAAGGGTGCTGCTGCTCGGACTCGTGCTGCTGTTCTTCGAACTCGCCTACCACATGCGCCTGCTGCACGGTGGCGCCGACGTGAAGGGGATGATGTTCGTGGCGCTCTGCCTGCCTTGGTGGAGTGCCGTCCACTTCACCCCCGCGGGAATCACACCACCCGCTCTCTCACTGCTCATC
>JAKUTA010000113.1 GCA_022447885.1 Candidatus Poseidoniales archaeon
CACGAATGTCAACAAGCCGGGGATCTCTGCACTGACCTGGTCAAGGGGGAGGGTCAGCAGCAGGTGGTAGGTATGGGGGAAGTTGGCCTCGATGGCAGCGAGGACGTCGCCTGGTGCCAGCCCGGTAGCCCCAGAGACCAACTCCACCAGAGGTATCACCTCGTCGGCCGCTCCGCCTTGGGCATCCACAATCGGGTCCAACATGTCGACGACGTTGTCGATCATGGTGATGCCTACCCGGTCTCCAATCACACGCTCTTCGGTGAACACAGGTCGGGCACCGTCGAGGACCCTCTGGCCGGCATCTAGGCGCGGAAACAACTCCAGGCCCCAGACCACGGCCAGAACCACCAGGCCGGCGACCACAACGACAAACCAGGCGAGAGAATTGGAGTTCCTGGTGACCGGAGTCGACATGGGCTACCTCACTCTAGTTTTGGAGCCTGTCGAGAACGCATGGTACAGGCGTTGTCAACATGCTCGTGAATAGCCCCGCACTTTATACAGACCGGACTCTTCGAGTCTCGTCCCGTCGTGTTGGGACCGCTTGATCGAGCAACTTCCGGTCGTCGTTGCGGTCTCCATAGTCTTCCTTCCTCTCAAGGGCAGAGACCTGCTGATTTGCCTGTGTCGGTTCTTGAACTACTGTCTGCCGGGTTGGTGATGCCGTCTGACATGGGAGGGACAGCAGTGGCAATTGAGTCGTCTGGTCATAGTCGTGGCAACCCGAGACTCTTTGAGCTCATTGAGGACTCACCCAAGACGGGTGTCAGCCCCACGGTGTGGGCGTGGCCGCAGTTGATCGACTATCTCAAGATCGCTGGCCAGCCCGTGCAGGGGCCGTGGCCGCCGCATCAGGAGCGTCGACCCGATCCGGATGCAGAGTCGCTGCCGGTTGCGATTCCTGATCCCCAGTCAGCGAATGACAGTTCGTAGGTAACGGAAAGTCTTAGGTAACGGAAAGGATCTCCGCTGACATGTATCCAGCCCGATTCTCTTACGAGGCGCCCGAGACCATTGAGGCCGCTGTAGAGCTTCTGGGAGGGGCGCGTGGCGAGGCGAGGGTGCTTGCTGGCGGCCAGAGTTTGGTGCCGATGATGAAACTCCGCTTCGCTTCGCCGGAGACCCTGATCGACATCAACAACATCCCCGGCCTCGCCTACCACGGAGCCGATCCTGACGGCACCTACCGCATCGGTGCCTTGTGCCGCCACGTGGATCTCGAGAAGGACGGGGACCTCGGCACGCTACAGCCCACGATGGCCGCAGCTGCTCCTCTTATCGCTGATCCCATAGTTCGCATGCGGGGCACCGTGGTCGGATCGCTTTGCCACGCCGACCCCCAGGGTGACTGGGCTTCGGTGATGGGAGCACTCGGTGGATCTGTCGTTGCCCAGGGCCCGAATGGTCGCCGGTCCATCCCGTGCGTCGACTTTGTGGATGGTCCGTTCCAGAACGTCCTCGAGCCCGACGAACTCGCGATCGAAGCGTTTGTTCCCGCCCCTGTAGGCACCCGGGCGGGTGGATACCTGAAACTAGAGAGGCGGGTCGGCGACTTCGCCACCGTTGGCGTGGCAGTTTCGGTCGAATTCTCGGGTACCCAGGTGACCCGAGCCGGTATCGGCCTAACTGGTGTCGGCGCTTCCACAATCTGCGCCGGAGCAGCGGCAGAGATGCTTGTCGGCGAAGAACTGAACGGCGACAACATTGCTCGAGCCGCCGGACACGCCGCCGAAATGTCGCAACCGAGATCCGATCATCGAGGCAGCGAAGCCTATAAGCGGCACATTGTTGCCACGTTTGTGACGCGAATCCTTTCGAGCCTTCAGCGCACGACCCAAGAGGTGGCCTGACATGACAAGCCTGTTTGCGGCAGTGACGACGGAAACACCCGTCGACACCCCTATACGCCGCATCACAGTCACCGTCAACGGCAAGCAACACACCTTGGACGTCGAACCCAGACTGTTGCTTGCCCACCTGATCCGGCAGGGCCTCGAGTTGACCGGTACCCACACCGGATGCGATACCACCCATTGTGGTGCGTGCACGGTGTTGATTGACGGCAGCCCGGTGAAGAGTTGCACCATGTTCGCCGTGCAGGTAGACGGACACGAGGTCACCACGGTCGAGGGTCTCGCGTCTGCGAGTGGACTGCACCCCATTCAGGAGGGATTCAGGGACGAGCATGGCCTCCAGTGTGGGTTCTGTACGCCGGGGATGATGCTCACCGCGAAGGCTCTGCTTGACGAGAATCCCGACCCGACCGAGGACGAGGTGCGGTGGGCATTGTCGGGAAATCTCTGCCGATGCACCGGGTATCAGAACATCGTCAAATCGGTGCTCGTGGCAGCAGCCAGACTCCGAGCCAAGGACAACGTTGAGGAAGACGAGGCACCATGACCGTCGATGAAGTCAAGATTGGTGGCCTCGGAGCCAAACGCCGCCGTGTCGAAGACAGTCGCTTCATTCGCGGCATGGGCAACTATGTAGACGACATCACGTTGCCCGGCATGTTGCACATGGAGATCCTCCGCAGCCCTCTTGCCCACGCACGCATCAAGTCCGTCGACGCGAGTGCAGCGCTGGCCATTCCGGGAGTGCAACTTGTACTCACGGGCGAGTTGCTGGCCAGTCGCAACCTGGCATGGATGCCCACGCTTTCATATGACACCCAGGCCGTGCTCGCGACCGACAAGGTGCGATTCCAGGGACAGGAAGTCGCGTGCGTCGTAGCCGACGACCCCTACATCGCCAAGGACGCGTGCGAGGCGATCGTCGTCGACTATGAGGCTTTGCCGGTCATCGTGAACCCAACTCAGGCGACGGCAAACGGAGCGCCAGTCATACGCGACGACAAGGAGAACCAGCACGACAACGTGATATTCGACTGGGAGGTTGGCGACCAGGACGGCACCGACAGGGCCTTTGCCGCGGCCGACGTGGTGTCGGAGCTTGAGTTGCACTATCCGCGGTCACATCCGTCACCTATCGAGACCTGCGGTTCCATTGCCGACTTCGACCGGGCCACCTCCAAGCTCACGGTGTACATGACTACACAGGCACCGCACATCATCAGGGCCGCTGTTTCAATGGTCGCAGAAATCCCAGAGCACATGATCCGCATCGTCTCGCCCGATCTCGGTGGTGGGTTCGGGAACAAGGTTCCCATCTATCCCGGATACGTAGTGTCCATTCTGGCCTCAATCCTGCTCGAACGCCCTGTGAAGTGGATAGAGGACAAGACAGGCAACCTCATCTCGACAGGCTTCGGGCGCGACATCTATCTGCGCGGGCAGATGGCTCTGCGAAATGACGGGAAGATACTTGGTGTGCGCATGCACACAGATTCTGATCACGGAGCCTTCTTCTCCGACGCCCAGCCGACCAAGTTCAAGATCGGCCTGATGCACGCGGCCTTCGCCTGCTACGACATCCCCGTGGCACACCTCACGGCACGCGGCGTTTATACCAACAAGGCGCCTGGTGGTGTCGCCTATCGCTGCTCCTTCCGTATCACCGAGGCAATGTTCTTCCAGGAACGAATGGTTCAGGCTGCAGCAGACGATCTCGGACTCGACCAAGCGGAGATCCGCCGACTCAACTTCGTAAAGGACGACGACTTTCCCCACCGAACACCGTTCGGTTTCCTCACTGATTCCGGCCAATACGGCAAGTGTCTTGACATAGGGCTGGAAGCGATCGGATACGAGGACTTCCTGAAGCAGAAGGAAGAAGCGAGAAAGAACGGACGTCTGTTGGGTATAGGCATCTCCACAATGACTGAACCGCTTGGCGCCGGGAACAGCCGCGAGTACGACATCCTCGGTATCAAGATGTTCGACTCTGCCGAGTTGCGTGTCCACATGACCGGCAAGGCACTCCTGCGAACGGGCGCCAAGAGCCAGGGGCAGGGACACGAGACGACCTGGGCACAGATAGTCGCCCATGAACTTGGCATCCCTGCCGACGACGTGGTCGTCGAGGAAGGAGACACGGACACTGCTCCATTTGGAATGGGCACCTACGCCTCACGTAGCACACCTGTTGCTGGTGCTGCCGTCTCGATGGTCTCACGAAAGATCAGGGCCAAAGCGAGAAAGATTGCCGCTCACCTGCTCGAGGTCTCCGAGGAGGACATCGAGTGGGAGTTGGGTCGTTTCTACCTGAGGAGTTCGCCGGATAGTGGAGTCACCATTCAAGAATGCGCTATGGCGGCCTACAGCAATCTCCCCGACGGGATGGAGCCAGGTCTAGAGAACAACGCCTACTACGACCCCCCCAACCTGACCTGGCCCTTCGGCTGTTACATAGCCACGGTGGAAGTCGATCCCCTCACTGGGGTCTGGGACGTGCTGAACTTTGTCGCCGTTGACGACTGCGGAGTGCGTATCAACCCGATGATCGTCGAAGGCCAGATCATGGGAGGCTTGGCTGAGGCCTATGCCATGGCCAACATGCAGTTCATCACCTTTGACAGCGAAGGAAACTGTGTTGGTTCCAACTACATGGACTACCTGCTCCCGACGTCATGGGAGACGCCGGGATTCGAGTTGCACGAGGTGGTGACTCCTTGTCCCCACCATCCGATCGGGGCAAAGGGTGTCGGCGAATGTGCCACAGTTGGTGGCCCCGCCGCCTTTGTCACCGCGGTGAGAGACGCGCTCAAGGGACCCGGGGTGCGCAACATTGATATGCCGCTGCTGCCTGATCGCGTATATGAGGCACTTACCGAAGGCCACGATGTGTCGGGTTCACCACCCGTCAGGACAGACCTATGACCAATGAGCTGATAATCGACGGCTGGGAGGTGCTCGAACACGCCGTCGAGTTGCGGCAACGTGGGGAGGAGTTCGTACTTGCCACCGTGGTGTGGCGGGAAGGGCCTTCATCTGGACAGCAGGGGTCGCGGGCCATCGTTACCGCCTCTGGCCAGCCAAGCGGATGGCTCGGCGGCGCGTG
>JAKUTA010000114.1 GCA_022447885.1 Candidatus Poseidoniales archaeon
ACCTCACCCCAGTTTCCGCGCACCTGAGAAGATGAAGTAAGCGAAGAAGTCAGAGCGGTTGCACGAGTGCCCAGGTCCTGGGTTTGCTCCTCGAGCAACTTGAGGTGCCGGACCACTCCTTGGTAGGCGCCCTCACGGCTCTTTTCCAACTCAGTATGCATTCTAGCCATGTCCTCCATCCGCTTCTCGAACGGCTTGATGAGTTGTTCGTTGAGTTCCTTCGCCGTGTCGGAAGCCATCAACTTGGTCTGCGCCAGAAAAAGCTCCTTCTCTTGAGCCAGCGCCTCTGCGCGAGCCTCGATCCTAGCCTCCGCTCTAATCACGCTCTCCTTCATCTTCTGGGATGCGATCAACCAGCCGAACGCCACTCCGATTCCGATACCGATTACGGCTGCTGCCAAGCTAACTACTTCGACCATCACAGACCCTGTCCGGCTGACACTATTTCAATCCCCATAGAGCAAACGGCGGCTCAAGAGGATAGCGCTGTCGACCGGCGCACATATGAGGCGGATTTCGGTGCCCAGCCCCACCGAGGACTCGAGATGCACTGGAGGGTGGCGGTGCTGGGCGCGAGTGGGCTGGTGGCGCAGCGCTTCCAGCAGCGGCTGGCCAACCATCCGTGGTTCGAACTCGTGCTGGTCGCCGGCAGTTCGGAGACTGCAGGGATGTCCCTCGGCAATCTGCCGGGGAGGCTGGAGGAGGAACGCCCCGACATGCCGGACCTGGTGGTCCAGAATGGTGATGTTGACAACCTTGTTTCCCAATTGAAGAAAGAAAATTGCCAATTGGTGTTCTCCGCTCTTCCAAGTGATGTCGCTGGCCCATTGGAGCCTGCCCTCAGGGATGCGGGATTCGCCGTCTTCAGCAACTCATCCGCCCACCGCTACAGCGCGGGAGTGCCGCTCGTCGTCGCCGACCTGAATCCACATCACCTCCAGACCCTCAGGATGCCCCCCAATCATGTCGGCGCCGGCCTGCTCGCCTGCTCGACCAACTGCACCGTCATCGCCGTCGCCCTGCCGCTCAAGCCGGTGTGGGACATGATCGGCATCCGCGGGGTGCGCGTACGCACCGCGCAAGCGCTGTCGGGAGGCGGCTGGGCGCTGCTGGAGTCAGCCAGGTCGTCTGGTACGGTGTCCCCAGAGATTCCCGGCGAGGTGGAGACCATCTCCCGCGAGACGAAGGCGCTGCTCGGACGGGTGAGCCGCGACGGGATCAGGCCGGCTGGATTCCCTGTCGAGGTGGAGTGTCAGCGGGTGCTGCGCGACCACGGCCATCTGGTCGAAGTCGAGGTGGAACTGTCACAGGAACCGGCACGTGGGGAGGTCGAGGAGTGGATGCAGCAGTATCGCGCCCGCCCGCAGGCGCTCGACCTGCCATCAGCTCCTGCCAAGCCGTTCGTTGTGCTCGATGAGGCACTGGAGCCCGAAACACACCGCTGGATGGGTGCGGAGGGGACTGGGGATCCGGCGTCTGACCTGAGGGCGGGGATGTCGGTGAGCGTGTCAGGACTGGAGGTCGAAGGCAAGCGCATGAGGTTCTCCGCGCTGGTGGACAACACCATCCGCGGGGCGGCCGGAGGGTGTGTCCTGCTCGCCGAGCTGACAGTTGCAGAGGGGCTGATCTAGGGGTGAACGTCAACACCTTCCCCCTAATAATTGAATACGGGTCGGATGGTCGCTGGGATGGTCGCCATGAACACGGTGGAAGTGCTTGAGAACGTCAGCCTCGGGGGTTTGTCCGAGCAGGTGCCACAGACCCATTCCGGTAGTTGGCAGGTGGGCCATCAGCGAACGCAGGTGCTCATCCTCTGCCAGCGTCGCCACCGAGATCGATTCGAGCAGCACGCCGCAGGTCTTGCACTCGAACACCCCACCTGGTCGCTGTTCTACCGGCCGCGCGCTGAAGCCGACGAGATCTCCGCCGCCGGACTCGACCCCCTCGAGGCGTCATTCCTGTTCCTCGACGTGGCGCTGCCCGACCTCGGACGCTGGGTGGGCCCTCTCGTCGCCGACGATTGGGCGAAGGAGGAGGTCACCATCATGCCCGCCATGGCCGCAGACGACGATTTCGAGGCGATGCTCTGGACCGCTTTCCGCGATCCGTGGCTGGCACAGGTCAGCGACCTGCCGCTGGCGACCGCCCCGCATTCCATCGTCGCCAAGGCGTGGCTGACCGTGCCCGCCGGCGCAGTTTTTCAGCCCTCCCCACCTGTTCACGGAGTAGCAGGCGCGGGCGCACCCGCGGGAGGTACGGCCGCCACCCCTACACCCGGCATCCCCCCGACAGCCCCGATGCCACAGCCGCCCCCCCCGGCTGCCGTTCCAGCCCCGGAGCCTGCTCCCGTGGCGGCTCCTCCCGCGCCTGCTCCTGCCCCCGCAGCGGCACCCGAGCCGTTCGAGATGCCGACACAACCGGTCGCCATCCCAACATTCGGTGAGGGCACCGAGGCCGCAGCGCCCGCCGCCGATGTTCCCGCGCCTGACCCGGTGTCCGACGAGCCGACGCCGATCCACGACGAACTGCTGGAGACGATTCGCCTGCTGCGCGCCGGAGGGGTGGCTCCGGACGACATGATGGATGACCCGACCTTCCAGGGGGTCTCCGAGCGAGCGACCGCAGCCGGACTCGATGTGTGGTCCATCTTCATCCAGGAAGCTGGTACCTGAACAGCGATCACCATCGAAATTGCCGCTCATGGAGCGTGTCGGCAGGCGGTAAGGTGAAATGTGCTGCTAGGTCAGTCAACGACCGGGTGGCATGGTGCACTGTACGTCCTGCGGGGAAGAGCACGATGATTCACGTTCCATCTGTCGCACCTGTGGAACCGACCTCCCAGAGGCTGACCTGATGATCATGCTGCGTGAAGAGGCCAGACAGATTCGCTTGCACAACGGACAGGCGAGACAACTGTCAGATACCGAACGAGAGAATCTGGCCACCATGCACAAACTCAACCAGAAGTCGAACGAGGATGTCACGGACGCACAACCCCAGCAGAACGGGGACCACGTGCACACGGCACGGAAGAACACCGAGAGCCTGCGCTTCCTGATGCAGTCCATGGGTGACTGAACCACCCCTGCGCGGCATTCATGCGCCCCGCCGACCTCCGCCACCCGATGCGACTGCGCCGGCTTGCGATGACCCTGTCCGGGCTGCCCGCCCATCCGCACCCTTCCGTCGAGTTGGAGCAGTATTCGACGCCTGGTGATGTGGCCGCTCGCTGGCTGTTCGAGATAGTGCGAGTGGGTGATCTCAACGAATCGACGCGGGTTGTCGACCTCGGGGCAGGCAATGGGGTGCTGGGCATCGGTGCTGCGCTGCTGGGAGCGGCGCGGGTCGTGCTGGTCGAGGCTGATGAAGAGGCATGTGCCACTGCTCGCGATGCTGTTGCTGGATCCGATCTGGAGGATGTCGTCGAGGTTCGCTGCGCCCGTGTAGATGATGGTTGGGCGAACGAGTGGCCGAGCGACATCGATGTCGATCTCGTCATCATGAATCCGCCGTGGGGAGTCCAGACACCGCGCGCCGACCGGCCGTTCCTCGTGGCGGCGCTCGCATCTCCAGCCAGCCACATTCACCTGTTGCACGCTGCCGACGCCACCCATCCAGCGGCGATGGCGACCGATGCGGGATGGGAGACCGAGGTGCTGCTCGAAGCGGAATTCAGGATTCCGGCAGCATACGCCCACCACACCAAGCGAGCCGTGAACACACCGGTGCGCTGCTGGAGATTCAGCCGCTGAGCCGTTCGGGGCGTCCGTTCCACCTCCGGCGGCTTCAAATGGGGTCGGCCGGTCGCCGCGGCCCGAAGGAAACCGATACCGCCTCTTTGAGGCGGGAGCGTAAGGGAATCGTGGTTCATGATGGGGGAAGGAGCCAGCGCGGGAGAGTTCGTGACTCCTGGCAGCAAGATCGAAGGCAGCGCGGACTCCACCACAGGGCAGGGAGTGACCGCTGTCGATGGCCGGCTGGTGGCTACTCGAGTCGGCAATGTGAGCATCGATTCCGGAACGGTGTCCGTGGACGCGGCGGGAGATGGACCGCGAACCCCACAGATCGGAGACGTCGTCATCGCCGAGGTGAACAGACTGCAGGCGAAGACCGCAGAGGTGCGCGTCCTCCATGTGGAGGGACAACCGCCGCGGGACATTCCGGCCGAGGAACTGTTCGCTGACCTGTTCGTGGCGCACATCGTCGATCGCTTCCTTCCGGCACCGGGAGATGCGATGCGGGTTCGCGACCTCATCAGGGCGGAGATCACCCAGACCGAGCCGATCCTGAGAGCCACCACCAAGAACAACACTCGATATGGTGTGCTGCAGGCGATCTGCCCTGCTTGTGGAGAAATGCTCGAGTCGAGTGACTCCGAACCTGATGTCAACGTCTGCTGCTCCCGCTGTGATTACGCGGGCTTCAGGGCGCTGTCCGATGACTTCGGGGCCGCCTTCAGCGACTCAGGAAGCGGCCTCTCCAAACTCAACCGTCCCGGTGAACGCTGGTCGAAGGCGGCCGAGGAGCGGCTGTCGCACGATGGCGAACGCCCCTACCTCTCCCCATTGGCCGACTATCGCCGCGGCGAGCAACACAAGCCTTCCGCAGAGGGGCTGCGCATGCGTGGCGGGCGCGGAGGTGGTCGCGGCGGCGGCCGCGGTGGTGGCCGCGGCGGCGACCGAGGAGGCCGCGGGAAGCGGGAGATGTTCAAGGTCGACTGCACACTCTGCGGCACCAACTGCGAGGTCCCATTCAATCCGACAGGCGGTAGACCAGTGCGATGCTCCGAATGCATGCAGAAGGTCGAAGACGGTGAGGCGAGCCAGGACGACCTGGCCAAGGAGCGCGAACTGCTGATCTCACAGCGAGGGGCCGGCGAGACCGGATTCAAGATCTTCATCGGCGGCGTTCCCGAAGAGGCGAGCGTGGAGGAACTGCGCGAA
Organism: Candidatus Poseidoniales archaeon; assembly: GCA_022447885.1. Lineage (GTDB taxonomy): Archaea > Thermoplasmatota > Poseidoniia > Poseidoniales > Thalassarchaeaceae > JAKUTA01. The sequence goes on from JAKUTA010000114.1 coordinate 4,944, forward strand.
CTGTTCGCCGCC
>JAKUTA010000115.1 GCA_022447885.1 Candidatus Poseidoniales archaeon
AAGGAGCTCGGGTCGAAGTCCCTTACGGTCTGGTTGGCGGATGGAGCCGGCTTCCCGGGACAGCACAATCTCCGGAATGCCCTATTCAACACCCGCGATTCCCTTCGTCAGATCTACGCTCACCTGCCCGCGGACTGGCGGCTCTTCATCGAGTACAAACCCTACGAGCCCAATTTCTATGCAACGGTGATTCAGGATTGGGGCACGTCGCATTTCCTGGCCCAAGCCTGCGGCGAACGAGCCCATTGTCTCGTCGATTTGGGCCATCACCTCCCCAATACCAACATCGAACAGATTGTAGCGACCCTGCTCGCGGTTGGGAGGCTCGGAGGCTTTCACTTCAACGACAGCAAATTCGGCGACGATGACCTGACAGTGGGCAGCATCAAGCCCTATCAGCTCTTCCTGATTTTCCATGAGTTGGTCTGGGGCATGGCGAACAACCTGGCCGACAATCCTCCCCTCTCCTACATGATCGACGCGAGCCACAATCTCAAGGATCCTCTCGAAGACCTCATGCAGTCGCTCGAGGCGATCTTGGAGGCCTATGCTCGGGCGCTCACCATCGATCATGGCGCCCTGGATGCGGCACAGATGGAGAACGATGTCGTGTCGGCCGAGTCCATCCTGCAAGCCGCGTTCAGAACCGACGTGCGCCCGCTCCTGAGAGAGTCACGGCTGCGCGCCGGCGGTGCGTTCGATCCCATCGGCGCCTACCGCGACTCAGCTGCGCGCAACCAACTGATACGAGAGCGAGGGGACAAGACGATCGCGACCGGACTTTAGCCTCTATGCTCGTGACCGCCATCTTCGACATCGGGAAGAGCAATAAGAAGTTCTTCCTCTTTGATGAAGACCTGAGGGAGGTCCACAGCGACTACGTACGCATCGCTGAGAAAGAAGACGAGGACGGTTTCCCTTGTGACGATCTGGACGCGATCCGCTCCTGGATGATGGACCGCTTGGATTCTGTGCTGAACCACCCGGACCACCAGCTGACGGCGATCAACTTCTCCACCTATGGAGCGACGCTCGTCCACCTGGATGAGTCAGGAGACGTTGTCACGCCTCTCTACAATTATCTCAAGCCCTTTCCCGAGGACCTCCTGGAACAGTTCTTCGGCGAATATGGCCCGGCAGAGGAGTGGAGCCGAACAACCGCCTCGCCCGCCATGGGAATGCTCAATTCAGGTCTGCAATTGTACTGGCTCAAGCATCACAAGCCGGACGCCTTCCGCCGCATTCATCGGAGTCTGCATTTCCCCGAGTACCTGGCCTTCCTGTTGACAGGCGAACACCAGAGCGGATATCCGAGCATTGGATGCCATACGGGCATGTGGGACCATGACGCGAGGCGCTATCACGAGTGGATTGCGCGGGAGGGGCTGAGCGCATTGTTGCCGAGCCCGGTGTCGGCTAGGAGCCATTGCCTGGTTCGCATGGGCGGCCGGTCCGTTCAGGTCGGAACAGGCATTCACGACAGTTCCGCCGCCCTGATCCCCTATCTTCGCCTGAGCGGAGACGTGCCGTTCATGCTCATGTCCACGGGCACGTGGAGCATTGTCCTGAACCCCTTCAATAGCGAAGTGCTGACGACGGGGGAGCTCGAGCTCGATTGCCTCACCTATCTGCAAGCGGATGGACAACCCGTGAAAGCAGCTCGCCTGTTCTTGGGGAATGAGTACAAGATATGGGTAAGGCGCCTGGCGACTTTCTTTGGACAGCCGTACGAGAAGCACCGCGACGTGCAGTTCGACGCCACCTGTTATCGGACGGTGCAGGCGATGACGGGACCGGTGTACAAGTGGGAGTCCATTCAGGTTCCGGGGCGAGTTTCATCCCAAGGGGCGGAAACCGACCTCGATCGCTTCGGCTCCTATGAGTCAGCCTATCATGGCTTAATGCACGAACTGACGGACTTACAGGTTCAGGCGATTCGACTTGCCGCTGGATCGACGAACGTGAGGCGAGTCTACGTCGATGGTGGATTCGTCGGGAACCGAGTGTTCATCGAGATGGTTCGATCCAAGGCACCGGATTATGAGCTGGTGGTCGCGGACCTGCCGCTGGGTTCTGCCCTCGGCGCAGCCGAAGTGATGACCAACTAGCGGCGACTCAAAGCGCACATCGTATGATCGTGCCGGTTGGCCTCGGGATCGTGTCTGTCGTCGGCCTCATCCATACAGCCTATCACGATGGCCACTCCTCGAAGGCCGACTTTCTCCTCGAAGCCCTGCAGCATGGAGTCGTGTGTCACATACATCTCATTCGCCAGGGCTTGCCGTAGCTCCGTCAAGACATCCGCATAGGCAGGGTCGTCTATCAGGTTGACCAGGCCGTCGGGGTCGGTCTCGTAATCGTACAACTCCTCCGGAACTCGGTCAGAAAAGAGATCCACCCGTTCCTGTATGGCGGGGTCCGTCTTCCCGGCCTCGAGCATCGCGGCCCAGGTAGGGCCGCTCATGGATTCCATCCGAACTCGTTCGAGGCCGAAAAAGGGGTTGTAGATATACCCGAACTTCTTGTTCTGCAGCGCCCGCATGTGGAGAGGTAGGTTGTTGAAGGGCCTGTTGAATTCGGTGAACACGGAAGTGCGCCACCCTTGCTCGCTTCCCGTGAGAATCGGCAGAAAAGACGCGCCGTCCATGTCGGGAACCTGCATGAGACCGGCTGCCTCTAGGATCGTCGGCATGTAGTCGATGCCCGAAATGAAGTGCGTGGTGTCGACGGTCCCGGGTGTCGTCTTGCCAGGCCACCGCACGATCCAGGGCGTTTTGGTGCTGTTGAGGTAGGCGTTGGCCTTGGCAAAGGGAAAAGAAGCGCCGTTGTCGCTCAGAAACATCACCAGGGTATTGTCCGCGAATCCTTCGTCCTCGAGTATCTCGAGGATGGCACCGACTACATCGTCTGAGCGACGTACGCTGGTATAGTAGGCTGCGAGTTCTTCGCGTACCTCGGGCAGGTCCGGCAAGAAGCCGGGCACTTCGATTTCTTCGGGTGCGTATACGCGGCTGACGGGATAGTCGTAGGCTTCACCACCGTTTCCATAAAAGGGCTTGTGGGGATCGTGCGTGTTGAGCATCAGCCAGAAATTCCGATCCGCGTCCTTGGCCATTCTCAGGAAATCCGTCATGTAATTCTTGTAGAGCTCTATATCCCGGCCGTTGCCCAAGTGATGCATCCATACTCCCGAGTCGGGGGCAGCTGGCCTGGGCCCCAGGTTCCATCCGAAGCGGCTGGTAGGTTGCAGGTGACGGGACTTGCCAATATTGCCGTTCAGATACCCCGCCTCTCGAAGACTCTCTTGCAGTATGGGGACATCGTCAGCTATGGGATCGAAAGCAGGGGCGCCGTTGTTGTGAGGAAACCTGCCGGTCATCAGCGTCTGCCGACTCGGCTGACAAACGGCGATGGTCACATGGCCGTTCGTGAAGCGGATGCCCTCGGACGCGAGCTTGTCGATGTTGGGGGTAATACCGTCTACGGCAGAACCATATACGCCTACCGAGGTCCACTCGAGATCATCGGCGGTGATGAGCAGGAAGTTCAGGCGCTGCGGCTGATCCTGACCGGCGCTGCAACCCTGGAGGAGCCACGGGATCCCGAGGAGTACGGCGAAGAAAGCAGCCCTTGAGCGATTCATCCCACTTCTGACACCGTTCATGCTACGGATAGGGTCCTTTTGGAGGCGACAGCGAGCGACCATCGAGGTCACGACTCGGGACCACGATGGGAACGGGGATTGCGCGACGCAAGCGAACGGCCGACCGCCCTGCCGGGGAGTCAGCCGCCTCATTCCATGACGAGGCTCAGCGGCCCATCGCAAGTAACTGCGCGACCAACCCCTGCACTCCGGGGTCGGAAGGCATCAGTCCGGCGAGGCGCTCCGCGTACGTGAGCGCGTTGGCGATCCTGCCGCTGTCTCGATGGAAGACCGCCAGGGCCTGCAGGATGTCGATGTCGGTCGGATGCAGCTCCAGAGCGGATTCCAACACACCGATCGCCCGTTCGTCGCCTGTCGAGTTGAAAGCGACTCCAAGCACATAGGAGAAGCGAGCAACTTCGGGCGCACCCGCGGCCGCACGTTGCAGCATCGGAATCGCCTCAGCGACAAGACCTTCCCGCACGCGCAACAGACCCATCGCATGAAGCAAGGCCGGGTCGTCCGGGACGTGACGCAGGCCTTCACTCAGCACTTCTTCCACGTCGGAGTCTCGTCCCTGGGCGCGCAGGAGATCGGCCAGGTTTGTGTAGGCTGGCACGGACATCGAATCCAACGCTAGCGCCTCCCGCGCGGCTACCTCGGAACGCGCGGCATCACCGCGCTGCGCCCAGAGTTGGCCCAGGTTGAGGTGAGCACTCGGGTGATCGGCGTTTACCATCTGGGCATCGATGTACTCGGTGAGTCCTTCGGCTAGGAGCGTGTCCTGCGCTCCACCGGGCAGTCCTTCCGCCGGCACCGAGGCGAGTAGCCGGGCAGCTTCGATTCGAATGGCTCGCGTCGGGTCGCTCAGGAGTCTGTACGCGAGCCGGAGCCTCACGTCGGGAGCAGACGAAGCAAGCGCCTCGAGGGCCCCTAGCCGTACGAGCGGGTCCGCGTCTTCGATCCCGACTTCGACGGTCGCGAGGCGTCCGGGCGCACCGAGGTGCGGCGCCAGCGCGGACAACGCCGAGGCGCGTACGAACCCGGACTCGCTGCGGTCCCGGACCACACGCTCCAACATGCCGCCCGCGTTAGCCCCACCCTCCCAAGCAGCATGGACCGCCCGAGAGAAGTGGGGGACGGAATCTGCAGGCGATCCGTACCAGGCTGCCACAGCGTTCGCCGCCCAAATCGCCGGCTGGTCCCGGTGGCAGGCAGTGCACGCGTTGGGAGCCCCCGTCACCAGCGTCAGGTCGGGACGAGGGATGCGGAGGCTATGGTCCCGC
>JAKUTA010000116.1 GCA_022447885.1 Candidatus Poseidoniales archaeon
CTGAATACCAGTACCTGTTCAGACCATCAGGGTTGTAGAAGCCGGAGTGATCGACAGTGCCGGGGATCGCCAGGCTGTCGTTGGCGGCATCGACATTCAGCAGCACCAACTGGCTGACATACTCGTATCCGGAGTAAGTGTAGGTCCTGTTATCGATGACCACCTCGTCATAGGTGTAGCGCCATGTGGTCAGCGGGACGGCCAGCTTCTCTGCCGGTGCCCAGTAGGTGAACGCCTTGTGCTCGTAGGTAGCCTCTGAGTAGCCCCAGTTCCAGCTCCAGAAGTTCTCGTCGGTCTCATCCACTGGAGAGAGTTGCTGCGTGTCCGCCAGAGTCGGGTTGGAGAAGTCGCTCACATTGAACAGCGATATCTGCGTGTTACCCCAATCTAACCCCAGACCATCCTCGCCACCGGCCATTCCGATGGTCAGCAGGTGGTCGTCACCGAGCGGGTGGATGTATGTGGACACTCCCGGGACCTCGAGTTCGCCCATGATGTGCGGGTCGGTCGGGTCGGAGAGGTCGATGGTCCACAGCGGGTCGATGTTACGGAAGGTTACCAGGTAGCCCTTGTCGCCGATGAAGCGGCTCGACCAGATGCGCTCACCGGGAGCGATGTCACCGAGATGTCCCAGTTGCAGCAGTTCATCATCGCCCTCGCACCCCTCCGGAATCATACACTCCGTCGGTGCTAGCGTGTAGACGTTGTTCGTGGGACCGGTCCACTCCTCGCCATCCTCGAGCCACCAGCGGCCCCAGACGTCCTCGGTGGTCGCCACACGGATGACGCCGTTGTATTCGGACAGTGAGAACTGGTCGTTCACCGTGCCGGTGATGCGGCCGCTGGCGATGTATGTGGTCTGACCGACATCCGAGATGTCGAACACATGGATGTTGGTCGCCTCCTCGAAGGCGTCATTGCGCCAGTACCACCACCAGTCGTTGGCCGGCTCGGCGAGCACCAGCATGTCCTGGCTGGCGTAGGTCTCGACCCAGCTCGACGAGATGTGATCCAATTCGTAGTTGGTCTCCTGCTCGAACAGGTTGAGCGTCATGATGGTCGTGAAGCCACGGCCGACGGAGTCGACCGCCGCAGAGAATTCGCTGCAGTCAGAACTGACCGTGGGCAGCTGAGTGATGTTGCCATCCGCGTCCCGCTCGTACATGTTCGGAGAGAAGTCCTCGAGGGTCAGCGCGTAGATGGTCTCCAGATTGGAGGCGATGGTCGCGTTCACGCTCGTGTTCCAGACATCCTGTCGTGCAGGATCGTCGTCCTCCATCTGCCAGTAGTCATCGGGCAGCACTGGGTAGTAGACCAGATTCGGGATGTACATGTACGCATGCGATACCGAGCGCACCGTCTGGTCTACCAGACGAGCGGTCTGGTAGGAGCCCTCGAGGTAGATTTCGCGGTCGATTACCGGGGCGGAGCGGTTGCTGATGTCCACGACGGTGAATTTGACCATGCTCGAGATGCGCCAGTTCCAGTAGTCGCCCTCGGTGACCATCAGTTCGGCGCGCAGTGGGTCGCTTTCCTCCAGATTCCAGTAGGAGACGTATGAGATGATCACGAGTTTGTCCCCCGCGACGAGCATCTGCATCGGGGAGCCTTCGAGAGTCATGTTGGACTCGAGCGTCACCTGACCGTACTCAGGCACTCCGAGGATGACCAGCCTGCCGTTGTTGATCATGTAGATGTGGTGGCCGTCGGTCTTCAGGAAGTCCGCCTCGTCGACGCCCTGCTCCTGGTTGTTGGTTTCAGAGTACTCGCCTGAGCGGTCCGCGCCAGAACTGCTCGGTGGCTCTGAGGAGTCCATGGTCTGCTGCCCACTGTTTGCTGACGCTGACTCTGCCACTGGGGCACCGCCATCGCCGTCCATCACCATGTCATCTACCATTCCGCCGCGCCAGCCCCACGAGTACCAATGCCAGTAGGATGCCTGGTCGAGTGAGACGAGCATCTCTTCGGCGAGTGAAGTGCGCAGGTCGTTCTCGAGCGCGCTGCAACTGTCATACCTTTCGAGCACGGGTGAACTTCGCACACGATATCCAAGATCCAGTTCGGGGGCGATCCAGTTCATCTGACCCTGTTCTTCCTCTTCCCACTCTTCCACGAAGTCATCCAAGCCGCCGAGGCAGCCTGCGAGCAGCATGGTCGTGAGGACCAGCATCACCGTTCTGGGGGTTCTGTTCATGGCGGGGCCACCTATCTGACTACATTAAGCGAGTTGGTTCACTGATTGGACGAACAATTCAGGCGAGTGCGGATTCGCGGATGGCTGAGAGTTGATTCTCTCCGGAATCGGAGAGTTGCCACAGGGCTTTCCTGCCCTTGCCTTGGCGTGCGACCAGTTCCCGTTCTCGCAACTGGCTCAGGTGGTAGGACATCAACTGCCGTGATGCCTCCAGGCGCACACGCAGGTCGGTGGCGGTAAGGCCGATGTCACTACGCTCAGACAACAGTTCGAGGATGGCCAGTTGCATTCCCGTCACCGGGTGTTCCAGCTCATCGAGGCGCTTGGGATCAAGTCCTGACACCGCGTAGCGCCGGCGGCGGCCGTCCGGCCAACTGAGCAGGTCACCCTGCTTCTCCAACTGGTGCAGATGGTGGGCGGTGACACCGTTGGCGAGCGCCAGCGCATCGCGCAGCGCCGAGAAGTGGATGCCTGGATGCGCTTCCACGAAACCGGCGATGCGCCCGCGCGTCTGCACGTCGCGCTCTCCCCTGTTGAATCGAGCGAGCAGCGGGCCGGCGAGCGCCAACAGGACGCCTGTGCGCACCCCTTCGCTGACGGCAAGCCCGACACCGAGGCCGCTGAGCATTCCCACGGTCATCAGGGCAATTAGCAGGCTTGCGAGCAGGGCGATGGCCAGACCACCTCCATCGGAGGTTGTAGCATCCGGCGAAGGTTCCTCGTCACGCGCTGGTGCCATGCCCGCCTCCTCGTCTTCTGACTGATCGGAATCCCCTTCCTCGTCGGCCATCGTCAGCGCCGCCCCCTCCGAATCGGCGGTGTCCTCTGCAACCTGTTCCGGCTGTAGCAGTTCGAGCAGCGCGGACCCCTGCACGACGGTGATGGCCAAGCCGACGAGAGTGAGCACAACGAGCAGGCGATAGCGTGCCACGCGGTCCATGTCGGACCGTGAGAACTGGACTCCCGACATAACCAGCGTGGTTCAACGATTTTACGTACGAGTCCAAGGTTGCCAGACGCACCCTTGAATAGTGCCCACCGTGGGCTCGGGTCGGAGATGCAATGGCCCGCCGTAAGTCGAAGCGAGCGGATGCTGAGGCCAAGAAGCCCCAGAAGAAGCCCGCGAAGAAGGCCGAGTCGGACGAGGTCGAGGTCGAACCAGAACAGGAGGACATCTCCGAACTGCTGGCCTCCTCGGCGGACATGGTGGTCAGCACCTGCATGCAGATGCGTTCGTGGGAGAACGTGCTGGTGATCACCGACCCACCCACCGCCGAGATCGGCCAGGCGCTCTACGAGGCGTCGTCGCGCATCTCGGATCGCGTGCTGATGGTGATGATGCCGTCGACCAGCCAGCACGGCGACGAGCCGCCCGCGCCGGTCGCTGACCTGATGCGCAGGCAGCACATCGTGCTCGCACCGACCCGCTACTCGCTCACGCACACGCGCGCCACGCACACCGCCGCCCGCAAGGAGAGCGCCCGCATCGCGACGATGCCGGGAATCACGCTGGACATCTTCACCAAGGGCGGGATGACCGCTGACTTCGCCGAGGTGAAGCGGGACATCACCAAGGTCGGAGGACTGCTGCGCAAGAAGCGCAACGTGAGAGTGACTTCAGAGGCGGGCACCGACGTCGAGTTCAGGATCGACCCGCGCAAATGGAAACTCGAGGACAACGGAATCCTGAGCCGGCCGAAACAGGTGTCGAACCTGCCGGCCGGCAAGGTGTTCATCATGCCGCGCGAAGGGCGCATGAGCGGGCGCATCGTCATCGACGGCTCGTGGGACTCGACGCTGCTCGACGAGCCGTTGGTGCTCCATGTGGAGGACGGGATGATCAGCCACATCGAAGGCAGTTCCATCGCAGACGAGGTCAGGGAGCAGTACGAGGCAGCGGCCGAACGTCTGGGTCCGAAGGAGCAGGAACTGCTGTGGACCGTGGCTGAATTCGGCTTCGGGATGAATCCGAACGCCCGCCTGATCGGCAACGTGCTCGAGGACGAGAAGGTGCGCGGCACGTGCTACTTCGCCATCGGTGACAACACCAATCTGGGTGGCTCAGCCTCCGTGGGCATTCACGTCACCGGAGTCCTACGGAATCCCAAGGTGATGATAGACGACTTCTGCGTGCTGCACAAGGGCGACCTGGTCGTCTGACCTGTCCGTCACTCACAAACTGGTGCTGCACACCGGGCAGTGGCGCCATTGCTGCTCAACCCCTACGCCGCAACCGCCGCATAACCGTCCGCTCTGGATGTGGTGGTGCACTCCTTGTGCGGGAGCTCCCGGTCTGCTCACCAGGTCAGCGACGCGATCCTGTGCTGATTCCGGCTTCGGCGCTGCCGGAGCAGGTGCTGGCTGCGCGGGGGCGACCGGAGCGCGCGGGGCTGGGACAACAGGCTGTGGAAGCGATGCGGGAACCTGTGGGGTCTCGGGAGCCGGTTGAGCAACCGTCTCCTCCGATGCCTGTTCTCCGACAGGCTTCGGCGAGAGTCCCGGCGCCATCGTATGCGTGGTGGTCGAAGGCTGTGGCGACGTAGGAGCAGGCGCAGGAGCAGGAGTGGGGCTGGATTCCGGCTGCGGCGGAGGGGCGGAGACGACCGGAGCCGGCTGAGGTGGCGCGACTGGTTGCACAGGTGCAGGTGCAGGTGCAGGTGCAGGTGCCGGCGCTGGTTGCGGCTGGACGGCGGGCTGGACGGCGGGCTGGATGGGGGCGTGAACAGGAGTAGGC
>JAKUTA010000117.1 GCA_022447885.1 Candidatus Poseidoniales archaeon
CTGCTGAACCCGGGCGGTAGACTGGGACGATGAGAAGCTCGTCGTTGCGGTCAAATAGGGGATGCGTTCCCGTCGGGCTGGGCCATTAGCTTAGCCAGGTAGAGCGACGGACTCTTAATCCGTAGGCCGCGGGTTCGAACCCCGTATGGCCCGCCTTCACATTCCGTGGAATCCGTGAGTTGTTCTCAGGTGATCTCCGTGCCGGCCTCCCCGCGCAGGGCGGCGAAAGCCTCTCCTGGCTGGCAGAGCACCACCTGCATCTCCGGGTTGGCGGACTTGGCTGACAGCATGGCGCTGACCTTCGGACCCATGCTTCCGGATGGGAACTGACCCGACTCCATGTGCTGCTCGGCTTCAGTGCGGCTGATCTCCCTGAGGGTGCGCTCGGATTCCTTGCCGAAGTCGAGGCGGAGCGCATCGATGGCTGTGCTGATGACGAGCATGTCGGCTGCGAGCGAGGTCGCCAGCAGAGCCGACACCCTGTCCTTGTCGATGACCGCATCCACGCCCCGGTGGCCATCGCCGTGCTTGACCACGGGAATGCCGCCACCTCCCGCGCACAGCACCACCGCGCCCGCACCGAGCAGGGCGGCGATGGCATCGTCGTCGACTATCGAGAGCGGTGCGGGCGAGGCCACCAAACGCCGTGGGCCGGCTGCGGTCTCGCCGATCTTCCAGTCATTCGGGACCGCGTCGAGGTCGTCGATGAGCGGCCCGATCGGTTTCGTCGGACTGGCGAACGCCGGGTCATCGGGGTCGACCTCTACGCGGGTGAGCAGCGTGGCCACCTGTTCATGCCGTCCGCGCTCGCGCAGGGCGGAATCGAGACGCGTGGCTATCTCATGGCCGAGAGTGCCCTGGGTCGCCGCCACCCAGTGGTCGAGTCCTTCCGGCGGGGGAGGGGATTCGGCATCGTCTCGGCGGCGGTCGAACAACGCCTCCTCCATCAGCAGCATCTCACCGACCTGCGGGCCGTTCCCGTGGGTGATGACCACTCGTGTACCGGCTTCGAGCAGGTCGACCACGTCACAGAGCACGGCATCCATGGCCGCTGCGGCAGCAGCACTGGCCTCACCACCCATCAGCGCCGGGTCCGAGAGCGCGTTGCCGCCGATGGCATAGACCGCCAGCCGGTGCCTCGCCTTGGTCGGAATGTCGGACATCGAGAGCCTCGGGAGTGGTTTTCGAGCCGGTGTGCGGCCATCAATGTATTCAGTCGGGCTTGGCCTCACTCGGAATGGGCGGAGCCGCGGGGCGCCGCCGAAGGTGGCTCGGATGGTCAAGACGTACTGGATCGGAGCGGTACAGGCGGGTGAGCACGATGGCGCCGAAGTCGAGTTGAAGGGGTGGGTGCACCGCACGCGCGGCTCGAACAACATCTGGTTCGTGGTGCTGCGCGATTCGACCGGGCACATCCAGTGCGTCATCAAGCGCGAGACGGTCGGCGACGAGACGTTCGATGCGCTCAGCGGGGCACTTATCGAGGCGAGTGTCTCACTTCTTGGGACTGTCAACGTGGACGAGCGCGCGCCCGGGGGACATGAGCTCGTCGTCGGTGGAGGAGAGGTGGTCGGTCCCGTGAACCCGGACAGGCCCTTCCCGATCACCGAGAGTTCGATGGCCGAGGCCGAAGGCGGCGAGACCGAGTTCCTGCTCGACAACCGCCATCTCTACCTGCGCACGCAGCGGATGACGACGATGCTCAAACTGCGCTCCACCGTCTTCGGGGCGATCCATTCCTACTTCCGCGACCTCGACTTCGTCGAATACCAGGCTCCGTGCTTCGTCGCCGGTGCGGTCGAGGGCGGAAGCACCCTGTTCGAGGTGCCCTACTTCGGACGCACGGCCTACCTCACCCAATCGTGGCAGCTCTACGCCGAGGCGGCGATGCCCGCGCTCGAACGGCTCTACACCATCGCCCCTTCCTTCCGCGCGGAGAAGAGCCGCACCCGCCGGCACCTGACTGAGTTCTGGCACGCAGAGATGGAGATCGCGTGGGCCGGGAACGACGACGTCATGCAGCACGGAGAGGCGCTCGTGCGCAGCATCGCGCGCACACTGCTCGACGAGCGTGAACAAGAGTTGGCATCACTGGATCGGGATCTCGACAGCGTGGCGCGGTTCGCCGATTCGCCCTATCCTCGGATGCGTTACGACGAGGCGATCGAGACGTTGCAGGGAGTCGGTGTCGACATCGAATGGGGGGACGACCTCGATTACTCGAAGGAGAAGGTGCTCACAGCCGATTTCGACGTGCCGCACTTCCTCACCCACTACCCGCGCATCGCCAAGCCGTTCTACCACCGCCCGGACCCGGACGACGACAAATACGTGCTCTGCCACGACCTGCTCGCTCCCGAGGGCTATGGTGAGATAATCGGCGGGGGAGAGCGCACGTGGTCGGAAGAGGAGATACTGGAGCGCATCGATGAGGAAGGCACCCCGCGCGAGCCGTATGAGTTCTACATCGACGTGCGCCGCTACGGCGGCGTTCCGCACGCCGGCTTCGGCCTCGGCATCGACCGCGTCGTCACCTGGCTCGCCGGCGCGGACCACATCCGCGAGTCGATTCCCTTCCCCCGCGACTCCCGCCGCGTGACACCCTGAACCGCTGCGGACAGCGAACGACTCAGGTGCTAGCCCTGTTCGACCTGGATCTTGTCGATCTGCTTGCCGATCCCGTAGAGCAGAAGCGAGGCCACCAGAGAGAGAACCCCCACCAGGGTGACCGCGAAGGCAGCGAGCGCGACCCCCAGTGAGACGGTGTCGTGGGGACCGCCGATGTCCATCACCGCCTTGGCCATCTTGAAGCCGAGCACGAAGAATGTGATCCCCGGGATCCCGAACAACAGCAGCGGATGCTTCGACTCGAGCATCCAGTAGAAGAACTGGGCGAACCGCGATGCGCTGGTCAGGGATTCGCGCTGGCGTCCGAGGGGTGTGGCGTCGAGTTCGATGATGCGCACGTCCATTTCCTCCGGAAGATCAGCGGGGCTGGTGTCGACATCGCAGTCGGCCAGAATCCGAAGTCCCTCGCCGGTCATGCACATCACCGATATGTCCGCCTGCGAGTAGGTGTAGCTGCCCTCGGTGACCGGTTCACCCTCACTCAACGGGACATCCACCTTCTCTGAGTCAGAACGGTGTTTGAAGGCGATGTAGATGTCATGGCCGGCACGTGTGAGAGCCACCTGATGCGGCAGGCTGCGCAGTTTCCAATGATCGTCCAACCCGATGGCCACCGTCTGTTCACACTCCCCACCGTATCGAGCAGCGTACGCGCGAGCAGAGGTGCATGCGATTCCTGGTCGTGGACGATGTAAGTCCCGCCCGCCACCTCAACCAGTGAGCGCGCTTCTTCATCCTCCTCAAGGCCGATGACGATGACCTCGTCAGCGAAGTCCATACCGCGCGTGACCGCTGAGCCCAGCCGGAGCGACTGGCCGCGCGCCACGAACACGAGCCTCATATGGCGCTGCGTGGCAACCGGCGCTGGTTGAACCATTCGGTGGCGAAGCGGCAGGCTCCTCCTGCTTCACGTTCAAAAGCGGAAAGCGCTGCCCTGAACCTCATGTTCGGCGGCCGGCGGGTCGCCGTGGTGATGCCGGCTCGTGATGAGGCGGAGCACATCGCGGCGGCGATCGACTCGATTCCTGAGTGGGTGGATGCGGTCGTGGTCATCGACGACGGCTCGATCGACGGCACAGGGGAGGTCGCCCGCGCGAATGAGAGACCGGGTTCGCCGCTTCTGGTCCTGCGCACGAACGGAATCGGTGTCGGCGGGGCGATCTCGACAGGATACCGCATGCTCCACGACCTGGTGGATGCCGACCTGCTCCCCCACGGAGACTGGGCGGCGGTGGTGATGGCCGGTGATGGTCAGATGGACAGTGAGGACATGCCTACACTCCTGCGCGGCCTCGAGCAGGTGCCGTTCGTCAAGGGAAACCGCTTCTCGCACCCGGAAGGGCTTGGACGGATGCCATTTCGGCGGCGGCTCGGCTCTCGCATCCTCTCGCTGTTGACAGGCTTGGCGACAGGCCAGAAGGTGCAGGATCCGCAATGCGGCTACACCGCGGTGCGGCTCGACGCCGTCCGGCACTGGGACTGGGTTCACGAGTGGTCCGGATATGGATACCCGAACTGGTGGCTGCTGAAGTTGGCGGAGCGTTCGATTCCGTTCAAAGAGGTCCCAGTGCGCTCTGTCTATAGAAATGAGCAATCGGGAATCAGGGTGCGCAGGTTCCTGCCGAAGATCTCCGCACTGCTGTTCGCCGGACTGTGGCGCCGCGGCATCGGCTGGTACATCCTGCGCCGCAAGGACGGGCGAGGCAACAAGGCCAGCATAGCCACGAGTTCGGCCATCTCCTGCAGCTGGTTCAGTTCATGGGTCGCGCTCGCCGGAATCCCGCTCGTCGCCACCGCCAGCATCTTCGTCGCTCTCGGAGCGGTAGCCGTCGCCATCACAGGATTCTCGATCGCCCGCATCCTCGACAAGACCGAGGTTCAGCGTCGTCTCAATCCCAACTAGATGGGCCCGCCCAGATTTGAACTGGGGTCTGAAGCTCCCAAAGCTCCGAGCATAGGCCAAGCTAACCCACGGGCCCGATGAGCCGGTGGTGCGGCGCTCCTGTCATCAACGTTCGCTAATGCAGCGGCCGCCAGCGGCCCTCCCCGAGGTCGAGCAGCAGACCCACTGCCGCGCATGTCTCACACATCTGTGCAGCATCTGGTTCTTCGATGCCCAATCTGTCGAGTGCGTCCTGGACGTCTCTCTCCCGGATGACTTCGTCGTCCGCACCGAGCCTTGCGAGGATCTCGAGCATGTTCGCAGATGTGAACACAGGCTGCTCGTTGGAATC
>JAKUTA010000118.1 GCA_022447885.1 Candidatus Poseidoniales archaeon
AGCAGATGTGAGACATGGGGCTGGTCTACAAGGGGCACAAGGTGCTCCCCTTCTGGCCCCAGACTGGCACATCCTACTCCACTCACGAGGTCGCACTCGGATACAAGGAGGTCGAGGAACCGTCGGTCTACCTGAAGTTCAAACTCGTTGACGATGACGCCTACATCCACGCTTGGACCACCACCCCGTGGACGCTGCCGGGGAACGTGGGGCTCGCCGTCGGACCCGATGTCACCTATGCTCGCATCCGCATCGCAGAGCCCCCCGCCGACTCTTGGGAGGGCCGCGGCGGAGCGAAGGTCGGTGAGGAACTGATCCTCGCCGAGGACCTGCTCGCTGAGTCTCTGCGCCATCAGATCGAGGTCATCGACACCTTTCCCGGCTCGGAACTGGTCGGCAAGGCGTACGAGCCGCTGTTCCCCGACGCGGTCGAGCGCGGCGATTCCGAGACCGCGTGGACGGTCGTGGAGGCGGATTTCGTCACCACGACGGACGGCACGGGAGTCGTGCACACCGCGGTGATGTACGGTGAGGAGGACTACATCCTGGGCAAGGAGGTCGGATTTCCGGCTCAGCACACCGTGGACATGGATGGACGCTTCATCGCCGGGACACACCATTCACTCGACGGCCGCTACGTGAAGGACTGCGATGACGACATCATCGACCTGCTGCACTACGACGACCTGCTCTACCGCGAGCAGATGTACACCCACGACTACCCGCACTGCTGGCGCACCGGCCACCCGCTGCTCTACTACGCCATGGACAGCTGGTTCGTGCGCATGACCGCCGTGAAGGAGAAGTTGCTCGAGTTCAACGACCAGGTGGAATGGGCACCCGAGTGGGTGGGCGAGGGGCGGTTCGGCGAGTGGCTGCGCAACGTCAAGGACTGGGCCATCTCACGTGAGCGCTTCTGGGGAACTCCGCTTCCCGTGTGGATCTGTGAAGAGTGTGGACACCAGCACTGCGCCGGCAGCAGACAGGACATGCTCGATGCCGCCATCGATACGGATGTCGTTCCCGAGGACCTGCACCGACCGTTCGTCGACGATGTCAGGCTCCACTGTCAGGCGGATGGATGCTCGGGCGAGATGGTGCGCGAGCCGTTCGTGCTCGACTGCTGGTACGACTCCGGCTGTGCCTTCTTCGCCCAGTGGCACCACCCGTTCGCGGGCACGGAGAAACTGGAGGCCAACTTCCCCATCGACTACATCTGTGAGGGAGTCGATCAGACACGAGGCTGGTTCTACACACTGCTGGCCGTTTCAACCACCGTGTTCGATTCGAACTGCTACAAGCGCTGTTTGAGTTTGGGGATGGTTTTGGATAAAGAGGGCAAGAAGATGTCCAAGTCGAAGGACAATGCGATTGACCCATGGGACCACTTCAATCGCGAAGGGGCTGACGCAACCCGTTGGTACATGGTGACCTCAGGTGCTCCGTGGAACCCGTTGAAGTTCGACCCCACGGGCGTGCGCGAGACCTACGCCAAGATGTTCCTGACCCTGTGGAATGTGTACAAATTTCATGCCAACTATGCTGCCATGGACGATTTCGAACCCACGGACAATTCGGTGGCCTTACGCGCTCCACTCGACAGGTGGTTGCTCTCTCGGCTCAATGCCGTGGGTTCCTCCCTCCACGATCAGTTCGTCGGTTGGGACTTCCACAAGGCGTGCAGGGAATTGGAGGACTTCGTCGTCAACGACCTCTCCAACTGGTACGTCAGACGTTCCCGGCGGCGACTATGGGATGACGCTGAGTCGGCTGACAAACTGGCTTGCCAACACACGCTGCATGAGGTGCTGGTCACGGTCTGCAGGCTGATGGCGCCCGTCGCCCCGTACATGGTCGACGAGATCCACCGCAATCTGGTCGGTGAATCAGTTCATCTGGCCGATTGGCCGGCCGGGACACCGGGATGTCGCAGGGACATCCAGATCCTGTACATCCCAGGCGAGGTGCGAGGTCTTCCGTCGCGGGATGAGGAACTCGAGCAGAGGATGGCTCTCGTGCGGGCGCTCGCGGAGGCGGGCAGGCGTATCAGGGTCGAGGCGGGTCGTCGGCAGAGGTTGCCGTGCCAAGCCGGCTGGCTGGTCGGAGGACTCGACATCTCCGAGTTCCATTCACTGCTCTGCGACGAGTTGAATGTGGAGACGCTGACCACCGAGGACGACCTCGATCGCTTCCAGCAGATCGAACTGGTACCCAACTGGAAGGCGCTGGGGGCCAAGGCGCGGGCTGACCTTCCCAAGGTGAAGGAGGCGCTCGCCGCCGCCGATGCCGATGAGACATGGGCTGCCATACAGGCAGGAAAGTGCGAACTCGCCGGCTTCGAGATCACTCCAGACGACGTCGAGGTGCGCCGCGTGGAGAAGGAGGGCTATGCGGCTGCCACCATCGAATTCGGCGAAGGCGATGATGCCGAGGCGGTCAGCCTCGTGCTCGACATGGCCTCCACCCCTCACCTGCTCTCCAGGGGGCTCGCACGCGACATCATCCGACGGGTGCAGCAGAAGCGCAAGGACCTCGACCTCGATGTCAATGCACTCATCTCGCTCACGGTCTGGCTCGGCGATGGCACGCCGGAACTGGGCGACGTAGATTGGGAGCATGTGCAGACCGAGACCCGCACAGATGTGGGAGTCCTTCTCTCAGGGAATGGACCTGAGGACTCTGATTCGTTCACCGTTGACAAGGCGACCATCCACTTCTCGTTCGACTGAGCGGCGCTGATTCTGAGACCTGCGGGCACGGCAGTGACGTACGGCTACCTTTTTCGTACGCCCGCGCGAGGCCGCGACGAGTGTGGAGGACGGGCGATGACGATTCTGAGTTCCGTGGACTTCGTCGAGGAGGTGCTGGCGTTCGTCGACTTCGGCCAGCCCACCCACACCGAGGAGTACCACTGGGAGGCTGCCGGGCGCCAAGGAAGCGTGCTCAAGGCCACCAACGAGTACTGGACTTCAGGCCAGCGTCAGGCGCACAGCCTGCACGAGATCTCCTACCGCGCCTGCTACAAGCCGCAACTTCCCCGATTCTTCATCGAACGACTCACCGAGCCCGGCGACGCCGTCTACGACCCGTTCATGGGACGCGGAACCACACTGCTCGAGGCGTGGCTGCTGAAGCGTCGCCCGCTCGGCAACGACATCAATCCGCTCAGCCGCGTGCTGCTCGAACCGCGCATCAACCCACCACCGCTCGACGCGGTCGCGCAGCGCCTCGACTCCATCGACCTCGGTAAGGCAGGGGCGGAGGCAGTAAAGGAGAATCGGGAACTCAAGGTGTTCTACCATCCCAACACCCTGCGCCAGATCATCGCGCTGAAGGAATACCTGCTCAAGCGAGAGGAGGAAGGGGAACTCGACCAGGTCGACCGCTGGATCCGCATGGTGGCCATCAATCGCCTGACAGGTCACTCGACCGGATTCTTCTCCGTCTACTCGATGCCACCCAACCAGGCTGTCTCGGTCGCTTCCCAGCGCAGGATCAACGAGCGCCGCGAGCAGACTCCGGAAGAGCGGGACATCGTGCCGCGCATCCTGAAGAAAACCAGTTCACTGCTCAGGGATTATCTGGGCTCACCCCTCACCGACCACGGCCAACTGCTGTCCGCGTTGCTGACGACCGATGAGGCCTCCGATGTCACCGGAATCGAGGCTGGCTCCGCCCAACTGGTGGTTACCTCACCACCCTTCCTCGACGTGGTGAACTATCAGGCTGACAACTGGCTGCGCTGCTGGTTCCTCGGCCTCGACTCGTCTGAGATCGGCATCTCGCAACTGAGGAATGTCGATGACTGGGTTGCTGCGATGACCGCAGTGATGCGGGACCTGAGACGAATCGTCGCTCCTGGCGGTCACGTCGCCTTCGAGGTCGGCGAGGTCAGGGGCGGCAAGCTGCTGCTCGAGGAACTCGTCCTGCCGGCGGGGGTCGAAGCAGGATTGGATCCTGTCATCATCATGATCAACGCTCAGGAATTCACCAAGACAGCCAACACCTGGGGTGTGGACAACCAGAAGAAAGGAACCAACACCAATCGCATCGTGGTCTTCCAGCGTTGAACGCTCACGGGTCATAGGCGGCGCGGAATGAGCCCATCGGGTGCATCATCCACACCGGCGTCAGGTGGCACTTGTACGAGGACATCCTTCCCATCGTGGTCGCCGGGTTCCGATGCGCGTGCTCGCCGCCGATCCAGCCGACCACAGCGATCTCCAGGCCGGCGATTATCCGCTTGTCGCTGGCCGAGGGCACGTCGAGGCAGCACCAGACATAGAACTCGGGCGTACGCTTGCGGGCGTAGTCCTCACGCACTGGCAGGTTGAGTTTCGGGTTGAGCGGGAACACGCTCGTTTTCAACTCGATTCTACCATCGAAATCGACCTTGCCTTTGGTATCTCCAACCTCGTTATGCCGCCAGTCGCCGTAGAACCACTGTGCGAAGGCGAACTCACCCAGGACTCCAGAATCCGTGTCCACAGGCGAGGTCTTGGTTCGATGGACGGTCACCTGCTTGCGCAACTCGGCCGCGGCATCGATCATCTCCTGCGTGATGGTCACGCGCGGAATCTCGTCCCGCCTCAAATCGACCATTGTAACATCACCTCAGGCAACCGGCTCGGTGGCATACTCGGTCGGCAGGAGCAACTCGACGCCGAACAGCGGATCGGGGTCGGTGAGGTCATGGTAGGCGATCACCGCCCCGCCATCGGGAAGGATGGTCATGCTGGCGAAATCGAAGCGCACATCATTGCCCGCTCCACTCGTCGAGTCGGAGTCACCCTGTCCGAGGTAGGTCATGCTGTCC